>CAZKCJ010000080.1:0-6763 GCA_964550885.1 uncultured Rubrivivax sp.
GCTGGTGCCGCGGCACCCGCAGCGGTTCGACGAAGTCGCAGGGCTGCTGCAGCACAGCGGGCTGCGCTGGTCGCGGCGCAGCGGCTGGCCGCAAGCGCTGCCGCGGGAGACCGCACAGGCCGAGGTCTGGCTCGGTGATTCGCTGGGTGAGCTGCCGGCCTACTACGCGGCCGCCGAGGTCGCGCTGCTGGGCGGCAGCTTCGGGCCCTTCGGCGGCCAGAACCTGATCGAGGCCGCCGCCTGCGGCTGCCCGGTGGTGATGGGCCCGCACACCTTCAACTTCGCGCAGGCGGCGGCGCTGGCGCTGGCCGCCGGTGCGGCACTGCGGGTGGCCGACGCCGACGAAGGGGTCGCGCGCGCGCTGGCGCTGGCGGGCTCGCCGCAGCAGCGCGAATGGGCGCAGCGCGCACTGGCCTTCGCCGCCGCGCACCGTGGTGCGGCCGGGCGGATGGCCGCGCTGATCCGCGCGGCGCTGCCGGCGCTCAGTGCGGTGCCGGCGCAAGCATCCGGTTCACGCTTGCCAGATCGTCGGGCGTGAGCTGCCCGGACGCCTGGCGCAGCCGCAGGCCGCCGACGAGCACGTCGTAGCGCGACTTGAACAGGTCACGCTGGGTCTGGAACAGCTGCGTCTGCGCGTTGAGCACGTCGATGTTCACGCGCACGCCGACCTTGTAGCCGAGCTGGGTGGCCTCGAGCGACAGCTTGCTCGACGCCTCCGCCACCTCCAGCGCGCTGACCAGCGCCTGACCGGACTGCACGGTGTTGAAGGCCACGCGGGTGTTCTGGCCGACCGTGCGGCGCGCGTTGTCGTACTCGTTGCGCGAGCGCTCCTGCAGCGCGAGCGCCTCCTTGATCTTGTTCTGCACGATCTCGCCGGTGTAGATCGCCCAGTTCAGCTCGACCCCGGCCGAGGCGATCTTGGTGGTGCCGGGGACGATCGCGGTCGATCCGCCGCTGGCCTGGTTCACGCCGAAGGAGGCAACCGCGTCGACCGTGGGCAGCAGGCCGGCGCGGTTCTTGTCGACCTCGAGGTTCGCGGTCTCGAGCGCGGCGCGCGCGCGCAGCACCTGCGGGTGCCCGGTCAGCGCGATGTTCACCCACTCCTCGACGTTGAGCGGCGCGATCGTCGGCAGCTTCACCGGCGTGGCCAGCGGCCAGGGCTCGACGTCGCGCCGGCCGACCAGCACCCCCAGCGCGATCCGCTTGTTGCGCAGGTCGATGTCGGCGGCGATCTCCTGCGCCTGCGCCAGGTCGGCCTTGGCCTGCGCTTCGCGGGTGTCGGTGATCGTCGCGGTGCCGACCTCGAAGCTGCGCTTGGCCGAGGCCAGCTGCTCGAGGAAGGCGGCGCGTTGCACCCGGGTCAGCTGCGCAGTGTCCTTCGCGGCGAGTACGTCGAAGTAGGCCTGGGCCACGCGCACGACCAGATCCTGCTCGGCGACCTCGAACTCGGCGTTGGCCGCGGCCAGCCCCTGCTCGGCCTGCGCGATCGTTGCGGTGTTCACGCGGTTGAACAGCGGCATCCGACCGTTCAGCGCGTTCTGCCATGCGTTGTTGTCGCCCGAACGGTTCTGCGGCAGGTCGACCTGGGTGCCTACCAGCTTGCTGGTCAGGCTCAGCGTCGGCCGCGCCAGCCCGTCGGCCTGCGCCGCCTTGTACTGCGCGGCTTCGACTTGCGCCTTGGCGGCCAGGTAGCTGGCGTCGTAGCCGCGGGCGATCTCGTACAGCTCGTACACGCTCTGCGCGGCCGCGGGGCCGCTGGGCCCCGCGCTCAGCACCAGGGCCGACGCGATCGAACAGGCCAGGCCCGGCAGTCGCCGGCGGTTCCTCTGGGACATCGTGTCTCCTCGTTGTTCAGGCGGCTGGAACGCGCGCTCTTATAGCATCGGCCGATCACCGCCGGCATCCGTCGAGGTCAAGCTTTCCCCCGAATGCGGGGGGTCGAAGCGGCTGCAACCGGGTCCGGCCGCGGCTGGCGTTACGGGTGCAGCCTGCAGTCGCGGTCGGCGCCGGCAGGCTGTTCAGAAGCCGAAGCGCGGGCGCTCGGGAAAGCCGCTGAGCCGCGGCGCGACCGTGTCGAACAGATTGGTCTGCGCCCACGAGGCCTCGTCGGCGCGGGTGTACAGCCGCGCGCGCATGATCGGCTCGACGCCGACGATCGCCACCAGCCGCCCGCCGATCGTCAGCTGCTCGAGCAGCCGCTGCGGCACCTCGGCGACCGAACCCGACAGCGCGATCGCGTCGAAGGGCGCCTCGTTCGGCAGCCCCGGCGCGCCGTCGGCGCAGCGCACCGCCGCCGCGGTGATGCCGGCGCGCTCGAGGTTCGCCGCAGCCAGCTTGGCCAGCGCCGGGCGCAGCTCCAGGCTGATCACGCGGCGCGCCAGCTGTGCGAGCAACGCCGCCATGTAGCCCGAGCCGGCGCCGATCTCGAGCACCGTGTCCGAGCGCTGCAGCTGCAGCTCCTGCAGCAGCCGCGCCTCGATCTTCGGCTCGAGCATGCACTGCCCCTCGGGCAGCGGCAGCTGCATGTCGGCGAAGGCCAGCGCGCGGTACGCGTCGGGCACGAAGTCCTCGCGCCGCACCTCGGCCAGCAGCGCCAGCACCTGGGGGTCGAGCACGTCCCACGGGCGGATCTGCTGCTCGATCATGTTGAAGCGCATCGTCTCGAGGTCCATGGCCACCGGTCGCGTTGAGCGTCGACTGAACAAGGCCGCGATTCTAGGTGCGGGGCCCCAGCCGGCCGCGGCGGCGCGGCGCTGCTTCAGCCGGCCGCGGCGGCGCGGCGCTGCTTCAACCGGCCCCGGCGGCGCGGCGCCGGTGCAGCACGCGCGCGGCCCAGGCGGCGAGGTCGTCGAGGTGGCAGTAGATCACCGGCACCACCACCAGCGTCAGCAGTGACGAGGTGATCACGCCGCCGATCACCGCCTGGCCCATCGGCGCGCGCTGCTCGGCGCCCTCGGACAGCGACAGCGCCAGCGGCAGCATGCCGAAGATCATCGCCAGCGTGGTCATCAGGATCGGCCGCAGCCGCACCCGCGCGGCCTGCAGCAGCGCGGCGTCGCGCGCCAGGCCGTCGGCGCGCAGCCGGATCGTGAAGTCGATCAGCAGGATCGCGTTCTTCGTGACCAGCCCCATCAGCATCACGATGCCGATGATCGAGAACATGTTCAGCGTCGAGCCGAACAGCAGCAGCGCGAGCACCACGCCGATCAGCGTCAGCGGCAGCGAGCTCATCAGCGCGACCGGCTGCACGAAGCTGCGGAACTGGCTGCCGAGGATCATGTAGATGAAGATCACGCCCAGCGCCAGCGCCTGCACCGCGTAGGCGAAGCTCTCCTGCATGTCCTTGGTCGAGCCGCCGAAGCGGTAGCCGTAGCCCGGCGGCAGCGCGCTGGCCTCGAGCACGCGCCGGATGTCGGCGGCGACCTCGCCGGCCGCGCGGCCGGCGACGTTGGCGGTGATCTCGACCTCGCGGTTCAGATCGCGGCGGTTGATCTGGCTCGCGCCGGTCGAGGCCTCGGTCTGCAGCACCTGCGACAGCCGCACGATGCGCGCGCTGCCGTCGGGCTCGGCGCCCACGGTCACGCCCAGCCGCTCGATGTCGGCGGCGCCGGTACGCGCCTGCGGCGGCAGCCGCAGCTCGACGTCGTAGCTCTGGTCGTCGTCGGCGCGCCAGGTGCCCAGCGTCTGGCCGGCCACCAGCGTGCGCAGCAGGCCGGCGATCGCACCCACCGACAGCCCGGCGTCGGAGGCGGCGTCGCGCCGCACCCGCACCGCCACCGCCGGCTTGTCGGGCTTGGCGCTGCTGTCCAGGTCGACCAGCCCGGGGATGCGCGCGAGCCGCGGCAGCAGCTGCGCGTTCAGCCGGTCCAGCTCGCGCAGGTCCGGGCCCTGGATCGACAGCTGGATCGGCTTTTGCGCACCCACCGGGTCGAGCAGGCCGACCTGGGTCACGGTGATCCCGGGCACCGCCGCCAGCCGCGCGCGCAGCTGCGCCGACAGCTGGTCGACGCTGTCGCGGCGCTGGCGGCGGTCGACCAGCCGCACGAACATCTGCACCTCGTTGCGGCCGCGCGCCTGGCCGGTGTTGATCGTGCTCAGCGTGTACTGCACCTCGGGCCGCTCGCGGATGATCCGGTCGACCTGTCGCGCCTTGGCCTCGGTCAGCTCGATCGAGGTGCCCACCGGGGTGTGGAAATTGACGAAGGTCTCGGAGAAGTCGGCCTTGGGCACGAACTCGGTGCCCACCAGCGGCAGCAGTGCGAAGCTGGCGACCAGCGTCGACGCGGCCAGCGCCAGCGTCGCCGCCTTGTGCCGCAGCGACCAGCCGAGGATCGCCTCGTAGGCGCGGCCCAGCCCGAGCGCGAAGCGCTCGACCGCGCCGGTCAGCCGCCCGAGCGTGCGCTCGTACAGCGTGCGCGGCCGGGTCGCGTCGCCGGCGCGCACCGCCGGGTCGTGCCAGACGCTGGACAGCATCGGGTCGAGCGTGAAGCTGACGAACATGCTGATCAGCACCGCGCTGACGATCGTGATCCCGAACTCGTGGAAGAACTTGCCGACGATGCCGCCCATGAAGCCGATCGGCAGGAACACCGCGACGATCGACAGCGTCGTCGCCAGCACCGCCAGGCCGATCTCCTGCGTGCCGTCGAGCGCCGCGTCGTGCGGGCTCTTGCCCATCTGCAGGTGGCGCACGATGTTCTCGCGCACGACGATCGCGTCGTCGATCAGCAGCCCGACGCAGATCGACAGCGCCATCAGCGTGATCATGTTGATCGAGAAGCCGAACAGGTCCATCACCGCGAAGGTGCCGATCAGCGCGATCGGCAGTGCCAGCCCGGTGATCACCGTCGAGCGCCACGAGTTCAGGAACAGGAACACGATGCCCACGGTCAGCAGCGCGCCCTCGAGCAGCGTCTGGCGTACGTTGCGCACCGCGATCCGGATCGGCCGCGAGTTGTCGCGCACCACCTCCAGCGCCATGCCGGCGGGCAGCTCGGTGCGCAGCTGGCCGACCACGCGCGTCAGGCCGTCGACCACCGCGATCGTGTTCTCGCCCTGCGACTTCTGGACGTCCAGCACCAGCGTGCGCTCGCCGTTGAACAGCGCCAGGTTGTCCAGCTCCTCGGGGCCGTCGACGATGTCCACCAGCTGGCCCAGGCGCACCGGCGCGCCGGCCTTGCGCGCGACGATGATCTGGCCGAAGTCGGCCGGGTTGCGGATGCGCGCGTCGACCTGCAGCACCTGCTCGCTGCGCGGCGTGCGCAGCGTGCCGGCGGGCAGCTCCTGGTTGTCGGCGCGCACCGCGGCCAGCACCTGGTCGACGCCGATCCCGTACGCGTCCAGCGCCGCCGGTCGCAGGTACAGGTTGATCTCGCGCTTGCGCCCGCCCACCAGCGTGACCGAGCCGACGCCGCGCCCGTTCTCCAGCCGGCGCTTGACCACCTGGTCGGCAAAGGTGGTCAGCTCCTGCTGGCTGCGGGTGTGGTCGGGCGAGGTCAGCGCCAGCGTGAACACCGGCCGGCTGGCCGGGTCGAAGCGGGTGACCCGCGCCTCCTCGACCTCGTCGCGCAGCTGCGGGCGGATCGCCGCGACCTTCTCGCGCACGTCGTCGGCAGCGCGCCGGCCGTCGACCGTCAGCTCGAACTGCACGATCACCACCGAGCTGCCCTCGTACGAGCGCGAGTACAGCTGGTTGATGCCGGCGATCGTGTTCACCGCCTCCTCGACCTTGCGCGTGACCTCGTTCTCGACGATCTCGGGCGACGCCCCGGGATAGTCGATCTGCACCACCACGATCGGAAACTCGACGTTCGGGAACTGGTCGACCTCGAGCCGGCTGTACGAGAACAGCCCCAGCACCAGGAAGGCGAGCATCACCATCGTCGCCAGCACCGGGTTGCCGATCGCCACGCGGGTGAACCACATCGGGCGGCCTCGCTGCAGCGGATTGGTGCGGCCGGGTCAGCGCGCCGCGGACGCCGCTGCCGCCACCGGGGCCGCGGTAGCTGCCGGTGCGGCTGCCGGTGCGGCTGCCGCCGGCAGGCGCAGCTCGGTGCCGCTGCGCACCGTGCCGACGCTGCCGGCGAGCACGCGATCGCCGTCGGCCAGCCCGGCCACGACCTCGACCAGCGGCTCGTCGGGTGCACCCGGCTCGATCCCGCGGCTGCCCAGCTGCAGCGTGCGCTGCACGACCCGGCTGCCCTCGATGCGCAGCGCATAGGGCTGCGCCTGGTCGTTGCGCACCGCGGCCAGCGGCAGCGCGAGCACGCGCGCGTGCGCCAGCTCGATCACGCCGCGCGCGAACAGGCCCTGGCGCAGCGCCGGGTCCGGCGGCAGCTCGAGGTAGGCTAGCACGCTGCGCGAGCCCGGCTGCGCGCTCGGGTTGATCCGCGCGACCCGCGCCGCCAGCGGCGTGGCCAGCCCGTCGACCTGCAGCGTCGCGACCGCGCCCACCTGCAGCGCCACCGCCTCGCGCGGCGGGATCGCCGCCTGCAGCTCCAGGCGGCTCGGGTCGACGATCTCGAACAGCCGTGCATCGACCGGCACGCGCTCGCCCGGCTGCACCAGCCGCTCCGCGATCTGGCCGGCGATCGGCGCGCGCACCGTGGTGTCGGCGCGGGCCTTGCGCGCGAGCTCGACGCCGGCCTGCGCCGCCTGCAGCGCAGCCTGCGCCGCCGCTTCGTTGGACACCGCGGTCTCGAGCGCGGTGGCCGAGATGAAGCCCTGGCGCACCAGCGAGCGGCTGTTGTGCAGCGTGCGCTGC
>CAZKCJ010000080.1:6773-9467 GCA_964550885.1 uncultured Rubrivivax sp.
GCTGCGCGATCTCGAGCTGCGCCTGCGCGCTGCGCGCCTGCTGCTCGGCCTGCTGCAGCTTCCAGTCGTACTCGGTCGGATCGAGCTGGGCCAGCACCTGGCCGGGCTGCACCCGGTCGCCTTCGCGCACTGCGACCGACTTCAGCACCGCCGCCACCCGCGCCTTGACGACCGCGCTGTTGACCGCGACCAGGTCGCCCGACACCGCGACCGTGTGCACCAGCTCGCGCGGGCGCACCAGCACGATGTCGGTCGGCGCGAGCTCGAGCGCCGCGGCCGCCGGATCGACCGCGGGCGGCGGCGCCGGCCGCCGCGACACGATCCCGCGACCGATGCCGGCGGCGAGCAGCGCCAGCACCGCGGCGCCGAGCAGGAGCTTGCGCCGGCGGCTCATGCGGCGCTGCGGCTCGCCGCGGTGCGTCGCGCCGCCGGGCGCTGCACCGCCTGACGCTGCGCCTGCGGGCGCGGGCGGCGGGCAGGCGGTGCCGGGGGCAGCAGCAGCCCGCGCAGCACCAGGTCGAGCTGGGTGTCGAGCAGCGCCAGCGCGTCCGGCGCCGCCGACGCCGGCTTGCGTGCGCCCACCGAGTGCCGGTGCAGCGCGAGGAACAGCATCGGCGCGATCAGCGCGAGCGAGGCCTCGGCCACCGGGACCGGGCGGAACTCGCCGCGGCGGATGCCGCGCAGCAGGGTGCCGCCGATCAGCCGCTCCGCGGGCAGCTGCACTTCGTCGCGGTAGAAGCGGGCGAGCTCCGGGAAGTTGCCGACCTCGGCGACGATGATCTTGAAGATGCCGCCGGCGGCGGTGCTGCCGAAGCGCAGCCACCAGCCGTGCAGCAGCTGCTGCAGCAGCTGCGCGCTGCTGCCGTCGAAGCGGTCGGCGTGCAGCTGGCCGGCGGCGATCAGCGCCGACAGGTTGTGCCGCACCACCGCCTTGAACAGCTCCTGCTTGCTCGGGAAGTAGCGGTACAGCGTGCCCTTGGACACGCCGGCGCGGGCGGCGACGTCCTCGCTGCGGGTCGCGGCAAAGCCGCGCGCGACGAACAGGTCCAGCGCCGCCTGCAGCAGCTCCTGCGGGCGGGCGGCCTTGCGCCGGCGGCGCGGCGCCGGCTGGGATGCGCTCGGGGACATGCGTTAATGACCGGCTGGTCAGCAATATAGCACCGGCCTGCGGCCTGTCCGTGCGGCGCCGCGCGCCGGCTGCGCACCCGCCGGATCCGCGCGCACCAGACCCGTACGTGCCGTACGTGCGGATCCGCACGCGCCGGACCCGCACGTGCGGGATCCGTACGAACCGAGTCCGTAGGCGACGGGTGCATGCGCGCCGCGGCACGCGGCGTTGCGCTTGCGCCCGCGGCGGTGCGGGCCGGTGGGGACCGGTGCGGGCCGGCGTCCTCAGCGCCCGGCTGGCGGCCCGGCCTTGCCGCCGCACCCGGATCTGCGCAGCCCGTCACGGCGGCGCCGCGCGCGCGTCGGCCGCGTTCGCGCCGGCCCCGGCGCCGGCCGCGCGTGCAGGTAGCGGCCCGTATCATCCGCCGCTTTGCGCAGGCGGCAGCGCCGCCGGAAGGGTTGCCGAGGTGGACATGCCACTGCTGGCCAAGGCCGCGGTGATGGGCGTGGTCGAGGGCCTGACCGAGTTCCTGCCGATCTCGTCGACCGGCCACCTGATCCTGAGCGCGTCGCTGCTGGGCTTCACCGGCGACAAGGTCGCGGTGTTCGAGATCGCGATCCAGACCGGCGCGATCCTCGCGGTGATCCTGGTGTACTGGCAGCGGCTGCGCGCGACCGCGCTCGGCCTGGGCAGCAGCCCGCAGGCGCGCGCGTTCGTGCGCAACGTGCTGATCGCGTTCGCGCCGGCGGTGGTGCTGGGGCTGCTGTTCGGCAAGGCGATCCAGGCGCACCTGTTCACGCCGCTGGTGGTGGCGGCGAGCTTCATCCTCGGCGGGCTGGTGATTCTGTGGGCCGAGCACCGGCCGGCCACCGCGGTGCGGGTGCGCAGCGTCGACGCGATGAGCGCTGGCGACGCGCTGAAGGTCGGCCTCGCGCAGTGCGTGGCGATGGTGCCGGGCACCAGCCGCTCGGGCGCGACGATCATCGGCGCGATGCTGTTCGGGCTGTCGCGCCAGGCGGCCACCGAGTTCAGCTTCTACCTGGCGATCCCGACGCTGATCGGCGCCGGCGCCTACAGCCTGTTCAAGGAGCGCGCGCTGCTGGGCGCGGCCGACCTGCCGCTGTTCGGCGTCGGGCTGCTGTTCTCGTTCGCCAGCGCGTGGCTGTGCGTGCGCTGGCTGCTGCGCTACATCGCCAGCCACGACTTCGTGCCCTTCGCCTGGTACCGGATCGCCTTCGGGCTGATCGTGCTGCTGACCGCCTGGGGCGGCTGGGTCGACTGGCACGGCTGAGCCGCCCGCGCGCGGCCTCAGCGCCGGCGGAACAGCAGGTCCCAGACCCCGTGGCCGAGCTTCAGGCCGCGGGCCTCGAACTTGGTCTGCGGCCGCCACGCCGGCCGCGGCGCGAAGCCGGCGGCGGTGTTGGCCAGCGCCGGCTCGGCCGACAGCCGCTGCAGCATCTGCTCGGCGTAGTCGTGCCAGTCGGTCGCGCAGTGCAGGTAGCCGCCCGGTGCCAGCCGCGACGCCAGCAGCGCGACCACCGGGCCCTGCAGCAGCCGGCGCTTGTGGTGGCGCTTCTTCGGCCACG
>CAZKCJ010000080.1:9477-10465 GCA_964550885.1 uncultured Rubrivivax sp.
CGGCGCGATCATCCGCTGCAGCACCTCGACCGCGTCGTGGCGGACGATCCGCAGGTTGGTCAGGCCCGCCTCGCCGACGCGCTTGAGCAGCGCGCCCACGCCGGGTGCGTGCACCTCGATGCCGATGAAGTCGGTGGCCGGCGCTGCCGCGGCCACCTGCGCGGTCGCGTCGCCCATGCCGAAGCCGATCTCGACCACCAGCGGCGCGCTGCGGCCGAACACCGCCGCCCAGTCGGGCGGCTGCTCGGCGAACGGCAGCACGAAGCGCGGGCCCAGCTCGGCCAGCGCGCGCTTCTGCCCCGGGCCGAGCCGCCCTGCGCGCAGCACGTAGCTGCGCACCGGGGCGCGCGGCGCATCGCCGGTGGTGGCCGCCGGAACCGCCATCAGGGCCGCGGCGCGCCGCCGCCCAGGCCGGCGGGCAGCGCGAACTCGCCGCGGCTGCTGAAGCGCACCGCGCCGAGGCCGACGCCGCCGAGCTTGCCGCTGGCGACGTAGTCGACCTTGCTGCGGTCGCCGCTGCCCAGGCTGTAGAGCTGCCGCGCCAGCGCGAAGGCCGAGACGGTCAGCGGCACGACGATCACCGTCTCGCCGAAGCGCGGCACGGTGCCGCGCACGTCGCTGACGCCGCTGGCGAAGTCCTGGCCGCGCAGCTGCAGCTCGACCGCAATGCCGTCGAAGTCGATCGCCTGTTCGTTCGGGTTCTGCACCCGCAGCTTGACCGCGAGCCGCAGCTCCAGCCCTTCGCCGGGCAGCGGCTCGATGCCGGCGAGCTGCACCCGCAGTGCGTCCAGCCCCGGAGTCAGCGCGCAGCCGGCGAGCACCAGCGCGGGCGGGAGCAGCAGAAGCAGGCGGCGCAGCATGGTCGATCGGGGTGGCTTCGCGCAGGCCCGGCAGTCTAGCGCCCGCCGAATTGGCTACACTGCGCGCCGGCAAGCGGGTGTAGTTCAATGGCAGAACGGCAGCTTCCCAAGCTGCATACGAGGGTTCG
>CAZKCJ010000081.1:0-10439 GCA_964550885.1 uncultured Rubrivivax sp.
CTGCTCGGTGTAGTCGCCCTTGAGCAGCTGCGGGATGCCGCAGGCGAACTCGACCACCTCGATGCCGCGCGTGACCTCGCCCTGCGCGTCGCTGAAGACCTTGCCGTGCTCGGCGGTGATGATCGCGGCGAGCGCGTCGCGGTGCTGGTTCAGCAGCTGCAGGAAGGCGTTGAGCACGCGCGCGCGCCGGATCGGCGGCGTGTCGGCCCAGGCGGGGAAGGCCGCCTTGGCGCTGGCCACCGCGGCGTCCACTTCCGCGGCGCTGGCCAGCGCCAGCTGGCGCGCGACCTGGCCGGTGGCCGGGTTCCACACCGGCTGCTGCCGGCCGCTGGCGCCGGGGGCGATGCGCCCGCCGATCCAGTGGCCGACGTCGGTGGTGGCGGTGAAGGCTTCGGGTGCGCCCATGGCGGTTCTCCGTGCGGCGGGTTCGAGGATCGGTGGGCGCTGCCGGCTGCGGACGCAGCCGGGCCCGCGCCTCGGCAGTGGAGCGCTCATGCTAGCGGTCGCCAGCGGCGGTGGCGACCGACGCTGCGCGCAGCCCGCGGCGGGCGCCGGGTCGCAGCTGGATCGCCGCGGCGACTCAGCGCCGGTGGGGCGCGCATCACGGCGACAATCGATCGGCCCCAACCCTGGACTGCAGCCGCACATGCGCGAACGCCCGCCGTTCCATCTCGCCTTCCCCGTGCACTCGCTGGCCGCTGCACGCGCCTTCTACGGTGGCCTGCTCGGCTGCCCCGAGGGCCGCGCCAGCGACGCCTGGGTCGACTTCGACCTGCACGGTCACCAGATCGTCGCCCACCTGGCGCCGGCCGAAGCCGCCACCCGCGCGACCAGCCAGGTCGACGGCGAGGAGGTGCCGGTGCGCCACTTCGGCCTGGTGCTGTCGATGCCCGAGTGGCACGCGCTCGCGCAGCGCCTGCGCGACGCCGGCGCGAGCTTCCTGATCGAGCCGCAGCTGCGCTTCGAGGGGCTGGTGGGCGAGCAGGCGACGATGTTCCTGCTCGACCCCAGCGGCAACGCGCTCGAGTTCAAGGCCTTCGCCGACCTGGACCAACTGTTCGCACGATGAAGAACATCAGCTTTCCATCCCTCGACGATCGGCGCCGCGCGTGGCGCGCCGCGGCCGCCGCCGCGGCCCTTGCCGGCGGCTGCGGCCTCGCGCAGGCCCAGGCCTTCGACGCGGTGCGGCTGTACACGCTGCCGGCCGGCGGCAGCCAGGGCCTGGCCGGGGTCGCGGTGATCGCGGGCCACGAGTACCTCGGTTCCAGCGAGCGCCGCACCGGGGTGCTGCCGGCGATCGACTACCAGTGGGCCAGCGGCTGGTTCGCCGGCACCGCCAACGGCATCGGCTACCGCTTCGCCGCGCCGGACAAGCTGCAGTGGGGCCTGCGCCTGACCCTGGATGCGGGTCGCAGCGACAACGACGTGCCGGCGCTGTTCGGCATGGGTGCGATCCCGGTGCGCCCGGAGCTCGGCGCGTTCCTGAACTTCCTGATCACCGACGAGTGGTTCATCACCAGCTCGCTGCGCTACGGCTCGGGGCGCGACCGCGACGGCATCCAGGTCGACCTCGGCGCGGGCTACGCGGTGCAGCTCGCGCCGCGCTGGCGGCTGGGCGCGGGCGCGGCCGCCACCTACGTCAACGCGGCCTACATGCAGGCCTTCTACGGCGTGGATGCAACCCAGGCGGCGGCCACCGGCTACGCGCCGTACGCACCGGGCGCGGGCTGGCGCGACCTGCGCGGCACGATCGCGCTGACCTACTTCTTCGACGCGCGCTGGAGCCTGACCGGATCGATGATGCTGCGCGCGCTGCAGGACGGGCCCAAGGGCAGCCCGGTGGTCGACGAGACCATGCCCTGGTCGGGCCTGCTGGCCGTCGGCTATCAGTTCTGATCGTCCGGCCTGGGCCGGATGAACCGGGGCACCGGCTCCGCCGGCGCGGCCGGTGCGGCGCGAAGGCTCGGCCGCCAGGGCAACGGTCTTGCGCCAAAAAAAAGCCCACCGCCGAAGCGGTGGGCCCTCGCAAAGTCCTCTTGGAAGGACGTCGTTGGGACCGGTGCGGACCTCGCCGCTGCGGCTGCGCGGGCGCTGAACCCGGC
The DNA here is from genome assembly GCA_964550885.1 of uncultured Rubrivivax sp. Taxonomy (GTDB): domain Bacteria; phylum Pseudomonadota; class Gammaproteobacteria; order Burkholderiales; family Burkholderiaceae_C; genus Rubrivivax. The sequence continues at coordinate 2,103 of CAZKCJ010000081.1, forward strand.
GGGAAGAGGCAGTGGCCCGGTGCTCGTACTTTGGTTACAAGCTGCACTGTAGTCCTGGAATCGGGGCGCGGACACCCCTAATTCGGGGGGGTCGGCGGCTGCCGCCGCTGCGCTGATCGCTCGTGGCCGGCGTGCGCCGACAATTGCCGCCATGCGCCCCGGCCCGAACGCCCCGCCGCAGCCGACTGACGACGCCGACATCGCGCGGCTGCAGGCGCTGCTCGACCAGTTGCCGGCCGCGCTCGCCCCGCTGGACGTGAGCGCAATCGACGGCTGGCTGTGCGCGGTCCTGATCCACCCCGAGGCGGTTGCCGAGACGCGCTGGCTGCCGCCGCTGGTCGACGCGAACGCGCGGCCGCTGCCCGCCGACCTCGACCTGCGCGAGCTGCGGGGGCTGCTGCGCCGGCGGCACGCCGAGCTCGGCGCGGCGATCGACCGGCGGCAGTGGTTCGACCCGTGGCTGTTCGAGCTGGAGTCGCCCGCCGGTGCGGCCGACAGCGCGCGCCCCTGGGTCGCCGGCTTCGCGCTGGCGCTGGAGCACTTCGATCCACCGCTGCCGATCGAACTGCCGGCGGTGCTGGGCCCGCTGGCGCAGCTGTACCAGTACCTGCCCGAAGACGACCTCGACGCCGAGGACGCGCTGCGCGCGGCGATCGCCGCGCTGGAGCCGCCCGACGAGCTGGGCGAGGTCGCGCAGGACCTGGTCCAGGCGGTGCTGCTGCTGGCCGACGTGACCCGGCCGGTGGCCGCGCCGCGGCTCGGGCGCGCACCCCGGCGCAAGGCCAGGAGGTTGGCGGCCCGCCCGCGGCCGCAGGCCTGACGCGAGAGGATGAATGTTCGGCGCGCAGTGCTCACAAGGAGGTTGGCGGCCCGCCCGCGGCCGCAGGCCTGACCGCGGCGACGCGAAGGCGTCGTGCGACGGCGTTGCGGCTGTGCTGCCGGCCGGCTGGCCGGTGCGGTTGGCGACCGCTGCGAGAACTACGGCGCACCTGCGCCCTTCATCGGCTCACCACCGCCGGCCGGCGCGGCAACACTCCGGGCCAACACAGGCCCACCGGGAGCACGGACATGAAGGGCGCGCGCGGCATCCTGCGCTGGTTTGGACGCCGTCCGGGTGACGACGCGCAGCCGAGCTTGGACCCAGCCGAAGTGGGCACTGCCTTTGGCATGGAGCTGAGCCTGGCGGACGAGCAACCGCAGCCCCCGGTGACCAGCGAGCGGCCGACGCCACCAACGGCGCGGGGCCCGCGCCCGCGCCGTTCGCGGCGGTAGGCGCCAATCCGGGTCCCGCCCCCGGCCCAACCGGGTCCAGCCGGCTCAGCCAGCGGGCTGTGCTGCGAGCCGCTTCGCTGCCGCGCCCGGGGGGCGACGCCCGCCGCGCGGCGGCGCCGCTTCAGCCGGCCGCCAGCCGCTGCTCGATCCGGGTCTTGGTCGCCGGCAGTTCGTCCGGCAGGTGGTAGCGCAGCTTGTCGAACAGCTCCTGGTGCAGCGCCAGCTCCTGCGTCCAGGCGCTGCGGTCGATGCCGATCACGCTGGCGAACTGCTCGCGGCTGAAGGCCAGGTCGTCCCAGCGCAGGTCCTCGTAGCGCGGGCTGGTGCCCAGCGCGTTCTCGGCGCCGCCGCTGCGGCCCTCCAGCCGGCCGACGATCCACTCGAGCACGCGCATGTTGTCGGCGTAGCCGGGCCAGATGAACTTGCCGTCGGCGCCCTTGCGGAACCAGTTGACCCAGTACAGCCGCGGCTGACGGACGCCGGCCGCGGCCAGCTTCGCGCCGACGTCCAGCCAGTGCTGGAAGTAGTCGGACATGTTGTAGCCGACGAAGGCGATCATCGCGAACGGGTCGCGCCGCACCACGCCCACCTGGCCGGCGATGGCAGCGGTGGTCTCGCTGCCCATCGTCGCCGCCATGTACACGCCCTCGGTCCAGTCGCGCGCCTCGGTCACCAGCGGCACCGTGGTCGAGCGTCGGCCGCCGAACAGGAACGCGTCGATCGGCACGCCCTCGGGGTTGTCCCACTCGGGGTCGAGCACCGGGTTGTGGATCGCCGACACGGTGAAGCGCGAGTTCGGGTGCGCCGCCTTCGCGCCGGTCTCCTTCGCGATCTGCGGCGTCCAGTCGCGGCCGCGCCAGTCGATCAGGTGCGCCGGCGGCTCGTCGGTCATGCCCTCCCACCAGACGTCGCCGTCGTCGGTGAGGGCGACGTTGGTGAAGATCACGTCGCGCTGCAGCATGCGCATGCAGTTCGGGTTGGTGTGGTCGTTGGTGCCGGGCGCGACGCCGAAGTAGCCGGCCTCCGGGTTGATCGCGTGCAGCCGGCCGTCGCGGCCGGGCTTGATCCACGCGATGTCCTCGCCGACGGTGGTCACGCTCCAGCCGGCGTAGCTCCTGGGCGGCACCAGCATCGAGAAGTTGGTCTTGCCGCAGGCGCTGGGGAAGGCGCCGGCGACGTGGTACTTGCGCCCGGCTGGGGTGGTCACGCCCAGCACCAGCATGTGCTCGGCCAGCCAGCCGTCGGCGCGGCCCATCGTCGACGCGATCCGCAGTGCGAAGCACTTCTTGCCCAGCAGCGCGTTGCCGCCGTAGCCCGAGCCGTAGCTCCAGATCTCGCGCGCCTCGGGGTAGTGGACGATGTACTTGGTCGGGTTGCAGGGCCAGGCGACGTCGGCCTGACCCGCAGCCAGCGGCGCGCCGACGCTGTGCACGCAGGGCACGAACGCGCCGTCGGTGCCCAGCACCTCGAGCGCCGCGCGGCCCATGCGGGTCATCGTGCGCATGCTGACCGCGACGTAGGCGCTGTCGGTCAGCTCCACCCCCAGGTGCGCGATGTGCGAGCCCAGCGGCCCCATCGAGAACGGCACCACGTACAGCGTGCGCCCGCGCATGCAGCCGCGAAACAGCGCGTCGGGCCCGGTCTCCAGCGTCGCGCGCATCTGCGCCGGCGCGACCCAGTGGTTGGTCGGGCCGGCGTCGGCCTCGCGCTCGCTGCAGATGAAGGTGCGCTCCTCGACCCGGGCGACGTCGTCCGGGTCGGACCACGCGAGGTAGCTGTTCGGCCGCTTCGCCGGGTTCAGCCGCCGCATCGTGCCGCCGTCGACCAGCTGCGCGCACAGGCGGTCGTACTCCTCGGCCGAGCCGTCGCACCAGTACACCTGCGCCGGCTCGGTCAGCCGGGCGATGCGTTCCACCCAGGCGATCAGCCCGGCGTGCTTGACGAAAGCGGGGACGTTCAGGCGCGCGGCCTGGCTCGACGGTTCACTCATCACGACTCCATCACGACGGCAGGCATCCTGCGTTGGCCGGCCACCCCCGGGCGGGGCTGCCGGCGGCGGCGCGCGCCGCGGCGCAGGATCCTCGGCGGCAGGGGTTCCCGGCCGAGGGGGGTGATTGTCGCCACAATGCGCAGCCGCGGAGCCCGCCACCGCCGCCGCGCTGCCGGCCAGCCCGATCGCAGCCCGCGGCCCGGCAACTTTTACCGAATCCGGCCCGACCCCGCCGCCGGGGCCGGTTTGCCTGCCTTGCCTCCCATCCGGATGATCCAAGTCGTCAGCGTCAACGTCGGCCGTTCGCGGCCGCTGAGCATCGACGGCCGCACCGTCTACAGCGCCTTCGACAAGCGCGCGGTCGACGGCGCGGTCGCGGTGCGCCCGCTCGGCCTCGAAGGCGACGAGCAGGCCGACCCGAGCCTGCACGGCGGCCTGAGCAAGGCGGTGTACGCGTACCCGCACGAGCACTACGCGTTCTGGCAGGTGGTGCGCGCGCAGGCCCGGGTCGCCGCCTGGGACGCGGTGCTGCCGCCGGGTGCGCTCGGCGAAAACCTGAGCCTGCGCGGGCTGCTCGAGGGCGACCTGTGGATCGGCGACTACCTGCGGCTGCCCGGCTGCGTGCTCGCGGTGAGCGCGCCGCGCCGGCCCTGCTTCAAGCTCGACCACATGCTCGGCTTCGCGCACGCGACGCGGCTGATGCAGCAGTCCGGCTACTGCGGCGCCTACCTCGCGGTGATCGAGCCCGGGCAGGTGCGGGCCGGCGACGCCGCCGAGCTGCTGCCGGGCCCGCGCGAGGTCAACCTGCGCGAGCTGTTCATCGCCCAGCGGCACGCGCGCTGACGGCCGCCGCGCAGCGTGCGGCGGGCCACGCTGCAGCGCGATGGCCGCCGCGCGCTGCAGCCGGTCGACCGCAAAGCATGTGCGCGCGTGTCAGGCTTGGCCGGCTGCCTACGATCCTCCAGGCTCGTCCACCGGACGGGCCTGGAGGCTTCACGATGACCTCACGACGGGCGTTCATCCGCATCGTTCCTCTTGCCGGCGCGGCGGCGCTGGCCGGCCGCGCCGCCTTCGGTGCCGACGCGGCCCCGCTCGACCCGAAGGATCCGCAGGCCACGGCCCTGGGCTACGTGGCCGACGCGACCAAGGCCGACAAGGCGAAGTTCCCGAGCTACACCGCCGGCCGCGAATGCGGCAACTGCCAGCAGTTCCACGGCCAGGCGGGCGCCGCGACCGGCCCCTGCACGGTGTTCGGCGGCAGGCTGGTGTCGGCCAAGGGCTGGTGCGCCGCCTGGGTCAAGCGGGCCTGAGCGCTGCGGGCAGGCACGGCACGGCGCGCGCGGCGCCTGCATCCGCAGCGCGGCGCGGGCCGTATAGCGCGACAGCACCCGCTCCCGCCCTGCGCGCCATGCCACCCCGCGTGCGCCGGCCGGCTCGCGCCGGCTCGCCCCAACACTTCGAGCTCACCAGCCACTGGCGGCTGCGCGCGCCAGTGGAGCGGGTCTGGGCCGCGCTGGCCGACCCGGCCGGCTGGCCCCGCTGGTGGCGCTACGTGCGGCGGGTGCAGACGCTGCGCGAGGGCGGCGCGGACGGCATCGGCAGCGTGCGCCGCATCGACTGGGCGACGCGGCTGCCCTACCGCATCGTGATCGAAGTCGAGGCGCTCGAAGCGCTGCGCCACCAGCGGTTGCGCGGCCGCTCGCGCGGACAGCTCGACGGCGAAGGCACCTGGACGCTGCGCGCCGGCGGCGACGGCTTCACCGAGGTCACCTACGTGTGGCGGGTGCAGCTGGTCAAGCGCTGGATGCGCTGGCTGGCGCCGCTGCTTGCTCCAGTGTTCCGCTGGAATCACGCGGGCGTGATGCGGGCTGGCGAGGCCGGGCTCAGGCGCTACCTCGAGGCCCGCAGCGCAGGCTGAAGCGCGCGCGCTTTGCGCGCGGTGCGCGGTGCGCGCCGCCATGGCACAGTCGCGCGGCGTGCCGGCGCGTGCGCGACGTCGGTCGCGCCGCCGCCGCCGTACCCCATCCGCACCCGCCAACTGCCACGGGCCACGCACGGTCCGCCGCCGATGCTCGCCTATCGCCACGCCTTCCACGCCGGCAACCACGGCGACGTGCTCAAGCACGTCGTGCTGGTCGCGCTGCTGCGGCACCTGCAGCTCAAGGCCAAGGGCCTGCGCTTCGTCGACACCCACGCCGGCGCCGGCAGCTACGCGCTCGACGGCGCGCAGGCGAACAAGCGTGGTGAGTACCGCGCCGGCATCGGCCGCCTGTGGCAGCGCAGCGGCGCGCCCGAGGCGGTCGCCGACTACCTGCGCCTGGTGCGCCGGCTCAACCCCGACGGCCGGCTGCGCCGCTACCCGGGCTCGCCGTGGTTCGCGCTGACGCTGCGCCGCCCGCAGGACGAGCTGCGGCTGATCGAGCTGCACCCGACCGACCAGCCGCTGCTGCAGCAGCTGGCGGCCGGCGGCCGCGGCGTGGTCGTGCAGCGCGCCGACGGCTTCGCGGCGCTGAAGGCGCAGCTGCCGCCGCCGACGCGGCGCGCGCTGGTGCTGATCGACCCGAGCTACGAAGGACACCGCGACTACCCGCAGGTGTTCGCCACGGTGCGCGATGCGCTCGGGCGCTTTGCCGACGGCGTGTACATGGTCTGGTACCCGCTGGTGCGCAAGCCCGGCGCGGCGGTGATGCTGCAGCGGCTGCAGGCGGCGGCGCCGCGCGGCTGGCTGCACGCGACGCTGAACGTGCAGCCGCTGGACGCCGACGGCTTCGGCCTGGCCGGCAGCGGCGTGATCGTGCTGAACCCGCCCCACACGCTGCACGCGACCCTGCGCGGCGTGCTGCCCTGGCTGGCCGAGGCACTCGGGCAGCACGCCGGCGCCGGCTGGCAGCTGGACCAGCGCAGCCGCTGAGCCGCAGCCGGCGGGCGGCGCGTGCCCGCGTGGGTCCGGCTGCCTGCGCTGATGCGGCCCGCGCGCCGGCCGCCGCGAGCGCGCACCGGCACGTGACCGACCGCACGCGCGCGCGCCGCAGGCGCGCGGCCGACGGCTGGTCGGGTGCCCAGGCGGCCCTCGTTGCCGGGATACTCCGCCACCCCGCCGGCGCCGACGCCTCGGCCGCACGGCGAAGCCCGCCCCTTTTCAGCGCCCGACCATGCACCTGTCGATCTCGCGTGCCGCCCGCTATCGGGTGCTGCCCTTTGCGGCGTTCATGCTGCTGCTGCTGCTGCGCGGGCTGGCCCCGGCCGACGGCAGCTGGGGCTTCGACTCGCGCTGGCTCTACGGCGTCGGCGTGGTCGTCGTCTCCGGCCTGCTGCTGGCCTGGCGCCGGCACTACGGCGAGCTCGCCCGGCAGAACTGGCCCGACGCGCGCGAGCTCGCGCTGGCGGTCGGCGTCGGCCTGGTCGTGTTCGTGCTGTGGATCAACCTCGACGCGCCATGGATGACGCTGGGCGAGGCGGCGGCGGCCTTCGTGCCCGAGCGCGCCGACGGCTCGCTCGACTGGCCGCTGATCGTGGTGCGCTGGTGCGGCGCCGCGCTGATGGTGCCGGTGATGGAAGAGCTGTTCTGGCGCTCGCTGCTGCTGCGCTGGGCGCACCAGCCGGGCTTCCTCGCGGTCGACCCGACAAGAGTCGGCCTGCGCGCGGTGCTGGTGTCGACCTTCCTGTTCGTGCTCGTGCACCCGCTGTGGCTGGCGGCGGCGATTGCCGGGCTGGCCTACGCGTGGCTGTACATCCGCTCGGGCCGGCTGTGGAGCGCGGTGATCGCGCACGCGGTCACCAACGGCGCGCTCGGCATCTGGGTCGTCGCCGGGCGGCACTGGCAGTTCTGGTAGCGCGCGCCCGGCGCGCGCGGCGTCAGGCGTCGATGCCGCGCGCGCGGTCGGCCGCGAAGCGCGCGGCAAAGGCGCCGAAGCTGCCCGCCTCGAGCGCCGCGCGCACTTCGCGCATCAGGTTCAGGTAGTAGTGCAGGTTGTGGATGCTCGCGAGCATCGGGCCGAGCATCTCGCCGCAGCGGTCCAGGTGGTGCAGGTACGCGCGGCTGAAGCCGGCGCAGGCGTGGCAGGCGCAGCCCGGCTCGATCGGCTGCGCATCGGCTCGGTGGCGCGCGTTGCGGATGCGCAGGTCGCCGAAGCGGGTGAACAGGTGGCCGTTGCGCGCGTTGCGGGTGGGCAGCACGCAGTCGAACAGGTCGACGCCGTTGGCCACGCCCTCGACCAGGTCTTCGGGCGTGCCCACGCCCATCAGGTAGCGCGGCTTGGCCGCCGGCAACAGGCGCGGCGTGTGCGCGACGATGCGGCGCATGTCCTCCTTGGGCTCGCCGACGCTGACGCCGCCGATCGCGTAGCCGGGCAGGTCGAGCTCGGCCAACGCCGCGACCGACTCCGCGCGCAGCGTCTCGTACATGCCGCCCTGCACGATGCCGAAGAGGGCATTCGGGTTCTCGAGGCGCGCGAACTCGGCGACGCAGCGCTTCGCCCAGCGCAGGCTCAGCTGCATCGAGCGCCGCGCCTGGTCTTCGGTGGTGACCTGCTCGCCACGGCGGTAGGGCGTGCACTCGTCGAACTGCATCACGATGTCGCTGCCCAGCACCTGCTGGATCTGCATGCTGACTTCAGGCGTCAGCAGCAGCCGGTCGCCGTTGACCGGCGACGCGAACTTCACGCCTTCCTCGCTGACCTTGGCGCTGCCGCCCAGGCTGAAGACCTGGAAGCCGCCGCTGTCGGTCAGGATCGGCCGCTCCCAGCCCTCGAAGCGGTGCAGGCCGCCGAAGGCGCGCAGCACCTCCAGCCCCGGGCGCAGCCACAGGTGGAAGGTGTTGCCCAGGATGATCTGCGCGCCCATGTCCAGCAGGCTTTGCGGCAGCACGCCCTTGACGGTGCCGTAGGTGCCCACCGGCATGAAGGCGGGTGTCTCGACTACGCCGTGGGTCAGCGTGAGCCGCCCGCGGCGCGCGGCGCCTTCGGTGGCCAGCAGTTCGAAGCGCAGCATGGCGGCGATTGTCGCCGTGGGCCAAGCGCCGCCGCGCCGCCGGCCCCGCGGCCCTACGCCGCGGCGCGCGCCAGCCGCCTCGCGTC
>CAZKCJ010000082.1:0-10421 GCA_964550885.1 uncultured Rubrivivax sp.
GCGGTGTGGGAGCGCACCCACGCGGTCGACGGCTGGGTGTCGCTGGAGGTGTCGCCGCTGCTCGCGCGCGACGCCGCGGCCTCGGTCGCCGCCGCGCGCGAGCTGCACGCGCGCGCGGCGCGGCCGAACCTGTTCATCAAGATCCCGGGCACGCTCGAAGGGCTGCAGGCGATCGAGGACGCGGTCTTCGCCGGCGTGCCGATCAACGTGACGCTGCTGTTCTCGACCGCACAGGTGCTGGCCGCCGCCGACGCGTGGCTGCGCGGCGTCGAGCGGCGGATCGAGGCCGGGCTGTCGCCGGCGGTGGCCTCGGTGGCCTCGCTGTTCGTCAGCCGCTGGGACGTCGCGGTCGCCAAGCGCGTGCCGCCGGCGCTGCACCTGAAGCTCGGCATCGCGGTCGCGCACCAGTGCCTGGCCGCGTACAACGCGTGGCAGGCGAGCCCGCGCGTGAAGCGTGCGATGAACTGCGGCGCCGCGCCGCAGCGGCTGCTGTTCGCGTCCACCGGCATGAAGGATCCGCAGGCCTCGCCCACGCGCTACGTCGAGGCGCTGGCCGCGCCGTTCACCGTCGACACCATCCCCGAGGCAACGCTGCACGCGCTCGCCGAGCACGGGCGCATCGACGGTGCGGCGCCGGCCGACGGCGGCGACTGCGAGGCGGTGCTGGCCGAGCACCGCGCCGCGGGCATCGACCTGGAGGTGTTGGCCGCGAAGCTGCAGACCGACGGCATCGCCGCCTTCAACGCGAGCTGGGCCGACCTGATGGCGATGCTCGAGGCCAAGGGCGCGGCGCTGGCCGCGTGAGCGCGGCGATGCCCACGCCTCAGCGCGCCGCGGTGCTGGTGGTCGACGTCGGCGGCAGCCACGTGAAGTTCCTGGCCAGCGGCCGGCGGCGACCGCGCCTGATGGCGTCGGGCCCGCGCCTGAGTGCGGCGGCGATGTGCGCCGGCGTGCGCGAGCTCGCCGCCGGCTGGGCCTACGACCGGGTCGCGATCGGCTACCCCGGGGTGGTGCGCGCGCACCAGCCGGTGGCCGAGCCGCGCAACCTGGGCCGCGGCTGGGTCGGCTTCGACTACGCGCGCGCGTTCGGCGCGCCCGTGCGGATGATCAACGACGCGGCGATGCAGGCGCTGGGCGCGTACCGCAAGGGGACGATGCTGTTCCTGGGGCTGGGCACCGGGCTGGGGACGGCGCTGGTCGTGCCCGGCCAGGTGCTGCCGATGGAGCTCGCGCACCTGCCCTACCGCGACGGCAGCTTCGAGGACTACGTCGGCGAGCGCGCGCTGCTGCGTGACGGCGTGCTGCGCTGGCGGCGGCAGGTGGCCGACGTCGCGCGCCGGCTGCGTGCGGCGCTGCAGCCCGACGAGCTGGTCTTCGGCGGTGGCAACGCACGGCTGCTGCGCGCGCTGCCCGCGCACACCCGCGTGGTGCCGAACACGCTGGCCTTTGCCGGCGGCTTCAAGCTGTGGGCGGCCGGGTACCAGGCCGGCGGCACGCGCGCGCGGAGGGCTCGATGAAGGCGCCGATCACCACCACCGCCGCCTGGCACGCATTGGCCGCGCACGCGAAGACGATGCGCAGCCGCCACCTGCGCGAGCTGTTCGCCGCCGACCCGCAGCGCGGCGAGCGGCTGCGGCTGCAGGCCTGCGGCATCTACCTCGCCTACGCGAAGAACCGCGTCGACGCGCTGGCGCTGGGGCTGCTGCTGGCGCTGGCCGACGAGGCGCAGCTGCGCGCGCGCATCGACGCGATGTTCGCCGGCGAGCGCATCAACGCCACCGAAGACCGTGCGGTGCTGCACGTGGCGCTGCGCGCGCCGCGCGGCGCCGACATCCGCGTGGACGGTCGCAACGTGGTGCCCGAGGTGCACGCGGTGCTCGACCGGATGAGCGCGTTCTGCGAGCGCGTGCGCAGCGGCAGCTGGCGTGGGCACGGCGGGCAGCCGATCCGCAACGTGGTCAACATCGGCATCGGCGGCTCCGACCTCGGACCGGTGATGGCCTACGAGGCGCTGCGGCACTACAGCGCGCGCGAGCTGCGCTTGCGCTTCGTGTCCAACATCGACGCGACGGACTTCACCGAGGCGGTGCGCGACCTGGACGCGCGCGAGACGCTGTTCATCGTGTCGTCCAAGACCTTCACCACGCTCGAGACGATGACCAACGCGCACAGCGCGCGCGCGTGGCTGCTGCAGCAGCTGGGCGGGGACGACGCGGCGGTGGCGAAGCACTTCGTCGCGGTGTCGACCCACGCGGCGGAAGTCGCGCGCTTCGGCATTGCCGCCGACAACGTGTTTGGCTTCTGGGATTGGGTCGGCGGCCGCTACTCGATGGATTCGGCGATCGGCCTGTCGACGATGCTGGCGATCGGGCCCGTGCACTTCCACGCGATGCTCGCCGGCTTCCACGAGATCGACGAGCATTTCCGCTGCGCGCCCTTCGAGCGCAACCTGCCGGTGCTGATGGGGTTGATCGGCCTGTGGCACAACAACTTCCTGGGCGCGCACACCGCCGCGGTACTGCCCTACGAGCAGTACCTGAAGCGCTTTCCCGCGTACCTGCAGCAGCTGACGATGGAGAGCAACGGCAAGAGCGTGCGCGTGGACGGCGCGGCGGTGGGCTGCGACACCGGGCCGGTCTACTGGGGCGAGCCCGGCACCAACGGCCAGCATTCCTTCTACCAGCTGATCCACCAGGGCACGCGGCTGGTGCCCTGCGACTTCATCGCCTTCGGCCGCAGCCTGAACCCGCTGGGCGTGCACCACGACCTGCTGCTGGCCAACGTGTTCGCGCAGGGGCAGGCGCTGGCCTTCGGCAAGACCGAGGCCGAGCTGCGCGCCGAAGGCGTGCCCGAGCGGCTTATCGCGCACAGGCGCTTTGACGGCAACCGGCCGTCGAACACGCTGCTGCTCGAGGTGCTGGACCCGACGAACCTCGGCCGCCTGGTCGCGCTGTACGAGCACCTGGTGTTCACGCAGGGCGCGGTCTGGGGCATCGACTCCTTCGACCAGTGGGGCGTGGAGCTGGGCAAGGTGCTCGCGCAGCGCATTGCCCCGGAGCTTGGCAGCGACGCGCCGCTCGCGCACGACAGCTCGACCAACGCGCTGATCGCGCACTACCGCCGGCTGCGGTGCGGCTGAACAGGAGGGCTTGGGCGATGCAGCTCGGGATGATCGGCCTGGGGCGCATGGGCGCGAACATGGTGCGCCGGCTGCTGCGCGCGGGCCACGAATGCGTGGTGCACGACCGTTCGCCGCAGGCGGTGGCGCAGCTGGCGGGCGAGGGCGCGACCGGCGCCGCGTCGGTGGCCGAGCTGGTGGCGAAGCTACGCGCGCCGCGCGCGCTGTGGCTGATGGTGCCGGCGGCGGCGGTCGACGCGGCGATCGCCGAGGTGGCGCCGCTGCTCGCGCGCGGCGACCTGCTGATCGACGGCGGCAACTCCTACTACGTCGACGACATCCGGCGCGCGCAGGCGCTGGCGGCGCAGGGCATCGACTACCTGGACGTGGGCACCAGCGGCGGCGTGTGGGGGCTGGAGCGCGGCTACTGCATGATGATCGGCGGCCCGGCGGCGGCCGCGCAGCGGCTCGACCCGCTGTTCGCCGCGCTCGCGCCGGGGCGCGGCAGCATCGAGCGCACGCCCGGGCGCGAGCGCAGCGGCGGCAGCGCCGAGCAGGGCTACCTGTACTGCGGGCCCAGCGGCGCCGGCCACTTCGTGAAGATGGTGCACAACGGCATCGAGTACGGGCTGATGGCCGCCTACGCCGAGGGCTTCGCAATCCTGCGCGCGGCCAACGTCGGCCGCGCCGGACACGCGGTCGACGCCGAGACCACGCCGCTGCGCGACCCGGCGCACTACCAGTACGAGCTCGACCTGCCCGAGATCGCCGAGGTCTGGCGGCGCGGCAGCGTGATCGCGTCGTGGCTGCTCGACCTGAGCGCGGCCGCACTGCACGCCGACCCGGCGCTGGCCGGCTTCGCCGGCCGGGTGTCGGATTCGGGCGAGGGCCGCTGGACGCTGAAGGCGGCGATCGACGAGGCGGTGCCGGCGCCGGTGCTGTCCGCGGCGCTGTACAGCCGCTTCGCGTCGCGCGGCGAGGCCGACTTCCAGAACCGGCTGCTGTCGGCGCTGCGCTGGCAGTTCGGCGGCCACGTCGAGAAGCCCCCCACCGAGCCGGCGCCGTAGCGCAGGAGCCTGCCGATGAGCCGCCCGACCCCGGACGCCGCCGACGCGGTTGTGCTGTTCGGCGCGACCGGCGACCTCGCGTACAAGAAGATCTTCCCGGCGCTGCAGGCGCTGATCCGTCGCGGCCGGCTGGACCTGCCGGTGATCGGCGTCGCGCGCAGCGCGTGGACGCCGGAGCAGCTGCGTGCGCGCGTGCGCGCGAGCCTGGCCGAGCACGGCAGCGGCAGCGACGCCGCCGGCGCGCGGCTGCTCGAGCGGCTGCGCTACGTCGACGGCGACTACGCCGACGCCGCGACCTTCGCCGCGCTGCAGCGCGAGCTGGCCGGCGCGCAGCGGCCGATGCACTACTTGGCGATCCCGCCGGTGCTGTTCACGCGCGTGGTCGAGCAGCTCGCCGCCGCCGGCTGCACCCGCGGCGCGCGCGTGCTGGTGGAAAAACCCTTCGGTCGCGACCGCGCGTCGGCCGCCGCGCTGAACGCGGTGCTGCTGCGCAACTTCGACGAGGCCCACGTCTACCGGATCGACCACTACTTGGGCAAGGCGCCGGTGCGCGACCTGCTGCACTTTCGCTTCGGCAACGCGCTGCTCGAGCCGCTGTGGAGCCGCACCTACGTCGACAGCGTGCAGATCACGATGGCCGAGGCCTTCGGCGTCGCCGGACGCGGCGCCTTCTACGACGCCACCGGCGCGGTGCGCGACGTGATCCAGAACCACCTGTTCCAGCTGCTGTGCCACCTGGCGATGGAGCCGCCGGCGCGGATCGACAGCGAGTCGATCCGCGACGAGAAGGTCAAGGTGCTGCGCGCGCTGCGCACGCTGGACGCGGCCGACCTGGTGCGCGGCCAGGTCGACGGCTACCGCGCCGAAGCCGGTGTCGCCGCCGGCTCGACTACCGAGACCTTCGCGGCGCTGCGGCTGTGGATCGACAACTGGCGCTGGCAGGGCGTGCCGTTCCACCTGCGCGCCGGCAAGAGCCTGCCGGTCACCTGCACCGAGGTGCTGGTGCGGCTGAAGCGCGCGCCGTCGGTGTACGCGCGCGCCGACGCGCCGGTGAACCACGCGCGCTTTCGCATCAACCCGGACGTGACGCTGGCGCTGGGCGCGAACACGATCGCGCCGGCCGACGACGCGCAGGTGCTGCCGGTGGAGATGCTGGTCAGCCACTGTCCGGGCGCCGGCGAGATGGACGCGTACGAGCGCGTGCTCGGCGACGCGCAGCAGGGCGACCAGACGCTGTTCGCGCGCGAGGACTACGTCGAGGAGGCGTGGCGCGTCGTCGACCCGGCGCTGGCCGCGGCGACGCCGGTGCACGCGTACGCCGCCGGCAGCTGGGGCCCGGCGCAGGCCGCCGCGGTCGCGCCGCCGGGCGGCTGGGCCGACCCGAAGGTGTAGCGGCGTGCAGGTCGAGGTCGCAGCCGACGAGGCGGCGGCGGCGCGCCGTGCGGCCGAGGTGATCGCCGCGGCCGCGCACGCGGCGGTGCGCGCGCGCGGGCGCTTCTGCGTCGCGGTCAGCGGCGGGCGCACGCCGTGGCGGATGCTGCGCGTGCTGGCGGCGCTGCCGCTGCCGTGGCCGCAGCTGCAACTGTTCCAGGTCGACGAGCGCGTTGTGCCCGCCGGCGACGCCGCGCGCAACCTGACGCAGATCGCGCTGGCGCTGCTCGCGCACGCGCCGCTGCCCGCCGCGCAGGTGCACGCGATGCCGGTCGAGGCCGCGGACCTGGACGCCGCCGCCCGGGCCTACGCGCGGCTGCTGGCCGCGCACGCGGGCGCGCCGCCGGTGCTCGACCTGGTGCACCTGGGCCTGGGCGCGGACGGCCACACCGCGTCGCTGCTGCCGGGCGACCCGGTGCTGCAGGTCGGCGACGCGGCGGTCGCGGTCACCGGCCCGTACCAGGGGCACCGGCGGATGACGCTGACCTACCCGGTGCTCGAGCGCGCGCGCTGCCTGCTGTGGCTGGCCACCGGCGCCGACAAGCGCGCGATGGTCGCGCGGCTGCGCGCGGCCGACGCGACTATTCCGGCGGGTCGGGTGCGGCAGGCGTGCGCGCTGCTGGTCACTGACCGCGCAGCCGCAGGCTGATCCGGGCGGGTGCCGGCGACGGCGTCGTCACGCGCGCCCGCGCGCGGCGCGCATGCCCCTGTCGCGCACATCCGTACCGCGTTGGCCGCGGGGTCGGGTGCTAAGATGAAGCGGCCCTTCAATCCACGCTGTCTGCACCCACCATGAGCCTGTTCGACGCGATGAAGAACGCGGGGGTGGAGATCCCCAAGACCGAAGCCGAGCGCAACCAGCTCGTCATCACCGAGGTCTCGACCGGGTATTGGCAGTACCACCTGTCCCGGCGGGGCAACATCATGCGCGGGCTGTGCGGGGCGGCGACGCTGCCCACCGCGATGCCGCTGTCGGCCTGGGGCGCACCCGGCGACCCGGGCCTGCCGAAGGACAAGGGCCCGCGCTACTGCGAGAAGTGCGCGAACATCGCGTGGCCCGACGGCCAACCCGCCGTATCCAAGTGACGCGGCGCGCGATCGCCGCGCGGGCGCGGCGGCGGCGCTAGCCGCGCTGGCTCGCGCGTGAATTGAGGGGCCGCCGGCCGCCGCCGGCAACCGTCCCGCACGACCTGACTGGACGCTGCGCGTGACCGCGCCCGAGGAGCCCCAGACCGCCGAGGACCGCCGGCTCGCCGACGCGCGCGAGCGCGCGGTGCCGTGGCGGCGCTTCGGGCCGTACCTGAGCGAGCGGCAGTGGGGCACGGTGCGCGAGGACTACAGCGCCGACGGCAACGCCTGGGGCGCCTTCGACTTCGAGCAGGCGCGCTCGCGCACCTACCGCTGGGGCGAGGACGGCATCGCCGGCATCAGCGACGACCACCAGCTGCTGTGCTTCGCGCTGACGCTGTGGAACGGCGTCGACCGCTGCCTGAAGGAGCGGCTGTTCGGCCTGACCGGGCCGCAGGGCAACCACGGCGAGGACGTGAAGGAGTACTGGTTCCACCTCGACAACCTGCCGAGCCACGCGTACATGCAGGCGCTGTACAAGTACCCGCAGCGCGCGTTCCCGTACGCGCAGCTGGTCGACGAGAACCGCCGGCGCGGCCGCAGCGACCCCGAGTACGAGCTGCTGGACACCGGCATCTTCGACGACGACCGCTACTTCGACGTGTTCATCGAGTACGCGAAGGCCGCGCCGAACGACCTGCTGATCCGCATCCGCGCGGTCAACCGCGGGCCCGAGCCGGCGCTGCTGCACCTGTTGCCGACGCTGTGGTTCCGCAACGACTGGTCGTGGCGCGAGGGCGTGCCGCGGCCGCGGATCGAGCCCGCGGCGCCGGGCGTGCTGCGTGCGCAGCACCGCGAGCTCGAGCCCTTCTGGCTGTACCACGCGCGCGACGCCCGGCTGCTGTTCACCGAGAACGAGAGCAACGCGCCGCGGCTGTGGGGACGCGACGGCGGCGGCTGGTACAAGGACGCGTTCGACGACTGCGTGGTGCACGGCCGCGGCGAAGCGGTCAACCCGGCACAGGTCGGCAGCAAGGTCGCGGTGCACGAGCAGTGCACGGTCGCGCCCGGGCAGACCTGGACGATCCGGCTGCGGCTGGCCGATCGCGGCGACCTGGGCGCGCCGCTCGCGGACACGTTCGACGCGCTGTTCGAGCAGCGCCGCGCCGAGGCCGACGCCTTCTACCTGCGGGTCACGCCCTTCGCGATGCCCGAGGACCTGCGCCGGGTGCAGCGCCAGGCCTTCGCCGGCCTGCTGTGGGGCAAGCAGTGGTACCACTACGGCGTCGACCGCTGGCTGCGCGGCGACCCGGCGTGGCCGCCGCCGCCCGACGAGCGGCTCGCCGGGCGCAACCGCGGCTGGCGGCACTTCGACGCGGCCGACGTGATCTCGATGCCCGACAAGTGGGAGTACCCGTGGTTCGCCGCGTGGGACCTGGCCTTCCACTGCGTCGCCTACGCGCTGATCGACCCGGACTTCGCGAAGGAGCAGCTGCTGCTGCTCACGCGCGTGTGGTACATGCACCCGAACGGGCAGATCCCCGCGTACGAGTGGAACTTCGGCGACGCGAACCCGCCGGTGCACGCGTGGGCGGCGATCCGCGTCTACCAGATCGAGCGCAAGATGTGCGGCCGCGGCGACCGGCTGTTCCTGGAGCGCATCTTCCAGAAGCTGCTGCTGAACTTTACCTGGTGGGTCAACCGCAAGGACACGCTGGGCAACAACCTGTTCGAGGGCGGCTTCCTCGGGCTGGACAACATCGGCGCCTTCGACCGCAACACCGACCTGCCCGGCGGCGGCTTCCTGGAGCAGGCCGACGGCACCGCGTGGATGGCGATGTACAGCCTGAACCTGCTGGCGATTGCGCTCGAGCTGGCGCGCGACAACCCGGTGTACGAGGACGTCGCGACCAAGTTCTTCGAGCACTTCGTCTACATCGGCGACGCGCTGAACCAGCTGGGCGGCGGCGCCGACGGGCTGTGGGACGAGGAGCAGGGCTGGTACTTCGACGTGCTGCAGCTGCCCGACGGCCGGCGCCTGCCGATGCGCGCGGTGACCATCGCCGGGCTGGTGCCGGTGCTGGCGGTGGCGGTGGCCGACCCGCAGCTGCTGCGCGGCTTTCCCGACTTCGACTCGCGGCGGCGCTGGTTCATGGCGCACCGGCCCGAACTGCTGGACCACATCTGCGACCTGGACCACCGCGGCGTGCAGGGGCGGCTGCGCATCGGCCTGGTCGACTCGCACAAGCTCGCGCGGCTGCTCGAGCGGGTGAGCGACCCCGAGCAGCTGTGGTCGGCGCACGGACTGCGCTCGCTGTCGCGGCGGCATGCGGCCGCGCCCTTCGTGTTCGAGGCCGGCGGCGAGCGCTACACGCTCGGCTACGAGCCGGCCGAGTCGACCAGCGCGATGTTCGGCGGCAACTCCAACTGGCGCGGCCCGGTGTGGCTGCCGCTGAACTACCTGCTGATCGAGGCGCTGCAGAAGCACCACCACTTCCTCGGCGACGACTTCAGCGTGCCCGACCCGGCCGGCGGCGCGCCGCGCACGCTGTGGCAGCTGGGCGCCGAGCTGTCGCAGCGGCTGATCGCGTTGTTCACCCGCGACGCCGACGGCCGCCGACCGGTGCACGGCGCGCGGCAGAAGTTCCAGACCGACCCGCACTGGCGCGACCTGATCCTGTTCCACGAGTACTTCCACGGCGACACCGGCGCCGGGCTCGGCGCCAGCCATCAGACCGGCTGGACCGCGCTGGTGGCCAAGCTGATCCAGCAGCACGCCGAGTACACGCTCAGCGGCCGGCCGCCGCACACCCAGGGCAGCGATTCGCTGGCCTGAGCGCGGGGCGCGGCGGACGCGGCCGCCCGCTTGATCCGGCGCAAGGCGGGCCGGCGCGGCCCGGCGCAGCATCGCGGCCCTGGGCGCAGAGCGAGGAGAACGCAGCGATGAAGATCCTGATGCCGGTGGACGGCAGTGCGGTGGCCAAGCGGATGCTCGCGTACGTCGCGGTGCACGAAGAACTGTTCGGCCGCGAGCACGACTACCTGGCCTTCACCGCGGTGCTGCCGGTGCCCACTTACGCGGCGCGCTTCCTCGACCGCGCCGCGCTCGAGGCCTACCACCGCGAGCAGGCCGAGGAGGTGCTGGCGACGGTTCGCGCCTACGCGGCCCAGCAGGGCTGGAAGCTGCGCACCAGCTGGGCGGTGGGCTCGCCGGCGGAGGCGATCGTCGGCTGCGCCCAGGCCGAGAACCCCGACCTGATCGTGATGGGCACGCACGGCCACTCGGCGCTGGGCAACGTGGTGCTCGGCTCGGTCGCCGCCGGCGTGCTCGCGCGCTGCAAGGTGCCGGTGCTGTTCGTGCGCTGAGCGCCGGCGCCGCCGGCGCGGACGGCTCAGGCCTTGGCGCGCGGCACCCGGCCCATCAGGTAGAACTCGTCGTTGGGCCGCATCGCGGTCACGTTGGCCAGCCGGTTGGACAGGCCGAAGAACGCGGTGATCGCGGCGATGTCCCAGATGTCCTCGTCGTCGAAGCCGTGCGGGCGCAGCGCGGCGAAGTCGGCCTCGTCGACCGCGGCCGAGTCGGTGCACACCTTCATCGCGAAGTCGAGCATCGCGCGCTGGCGCGGCGTGATCTCGGCCTTGCGGTAGTTGGTCGCGACCTGATCGGCGATCAGCGGCTTCTTCTCGTACACGCGCAGGATCGCGCCGTGCGCGACCACGCAGTACAGGCACTGGTT
>CAZKCJ010000083.1:0-7175 GCA_964550885.1 uncultured Rubrivivax sp.
GACCCCGGCGGGCGCGCTGGCGGCGCTGGCGGGCGTGGCGGTGCTGCCGCTGGCCGGCGCGCTCGGCGGCGTGCCGGCGTTCACGCGCCCGGCGGGCGAGCTGCAGGTGTCGCTGCTGCAGGGCAACGTCGCGCAGGACCAGAAGTTCGCGCTGGAGCACATGCCGGACGCGCTTGCCTGGCTCGGCCAGGCGCTGCAGCACGCACGCGGCGAGCTGGTGATCGCGCCCGAGACCGCGGTGCCGCTGCTGCCGCCGCAGCTCGACGAGCTCGCGCCCGGCTACTGGGCGGCGCTGCGCGCGCACTTCGAGCAGCCGGGGCGCGCGCTGCTGCTGGGCATGCCGCTGGGCGACTTCGAGCAGGGCTACACCAACTCGGTGATCGGGCTGTCGGCGGCGACCGCCGGCGGCGCGCCGTACCGCTACGACAAGGTGCACCTGGTGCCCTTCGGCGAGTTCATCCCGACCGGCTTTCGCTGGTTCACCGAGCTGATGAACATCCCGCTCGGCGACTTCGCGCGCGGCCCGCTGAACCCGCCGTCGTTCGCGGTCGGCGCGCAGCGGATCGCGCCCACGATCTGCTACGAGGACCTGTTCGGCGACGAGCTGGCGCTGCGCTTCGCCGACGCCGCGCGCGCGCCGACGATCCTCGCGAACCTGAGCAACATCGGCTGGTTCGGCGACACGATCGCGCTGCCGCAGCACCTGAACATCTCGCGCATGCGCGCACTCGAGTTCCAGCGGCCGATGCTGCGCGCGACCAACACCGGCGTCACCGCGATCATCGACTACCGCGGCCGGGTCGACGCGCAGCTGCCCGGCTTCACGCAGGGCGTGCTCGACGGCCGGGTGCAGGGACGCGACGGCGTCACGCCTTACGCCTGGTGGAGCGCGCGCTGGCGCGCCTGGCCGTGGGTCGCGCTGGCGGTGGCGGCGATCGCCGGTGCGCGCTTGTGCGCGCGCCGCCGCGGGCGGCGGCCGACCGCGGCTTCGTAGAATCGCGACGCGTAGCCTGCGCGTGCGGGCCGAGCCGCACCGCCGATGCCCAGCTTCCAACAGATCATCCAGAGCCTGCAGACCTACTGGGCCGACCAGGGCTGCGCGCTGCTGCAGCCCTACGACATGGAGGTCGGCGCCGGCACCAGCCACACCGCGACCTTCCTGCGCGCGCTCGGCCCCGAGCCCTGGCGCGCCGCCTACGTGCAGCCCAGCCGCCGGCCGAAGGACGGCCGCTACGGCGACAACCCGAACCGGCTGCAGCACTACTACCAGTACCAGGTGGTGCTCAAGCCCGCGCCCGCGGACATCCTCGACCGCTACCTCGGTTCGCTCGCGATGCTCGGCTTCGACCTGAAGGCCAACGACGTGCGCTTTGTCGAGGACGACTGGGAGAACCCGACGCTGGGCGCCTGGGGCCTGGGCTGGGAGGTGTGGTTGAACGGCATGGAGGTCACCCAGTTCACCTACTTCCAGCAGGTCGGCGGCATCGACTGCCGGCCGCTCACCGGCGAGATCACCTACGGGCTGGAGCGGCTGGCGATGTACCTGCAGGGGGTCGAGAACGTGTTCGACCTGGTCTGGACCGACGGCCTGAAGTACGGCGACGTCTACCACCAGAACGAGCTCGAGCAGAGCACCTACAACTTCGAGTGCAGCGACGTCGAGTTCCTGCTCGGCGCCTTCGCCGCGCACGAGCGGCAGGCGCTGGCGCTGGTCGCGCGGCAGCTCGCGCTGCCGGCCTACGAGCAGGTGCTGAAGGCCGCGCACACCTTCAACCTGCTCGATGCGCGCGGCGCGATCAGCGTGACCGAGCGCGCCGCCTACATCGGCCGCATCCGCAACCTTGCGCGCGGGGTCGCGCAGGCCTACCTCGACAGCCGCGCGCGGCTGGGCTTCCCGATGGCGCCGAAGGCCTGGGCCGACGAGGTGCTGGCGCGGCTCGCCGTGACGGCGAAGGCGGCGGGCTGAAGCGATGACCGCGCCGCGCAACCTGCTGGTCGAGCTGCTGGTCGAGGAGCTGCCGCCGAAGGCGCTGAAGACGCTGGGCGACAGCTTCGCGGCGCTGCTCGCCGACGGCCTGAAGGCGCAGGGGCTGGCGCCCGCCGATGCGCCGATTGCCGCCTTCGCGACGCCGCGGCGGCTGGCGGTGCTCGTCGGCGGCGTGCTCGCGCGCGCGCCCGACCGCGAGGTGCGCAGCAAGCTGATGCCGGTGGCGGTCGGGCTGGACGCGCGCGGCGAGCCGACCGCGGCGCTGCGCAAGAAGCTGGCGGCGATCGGCGCCGACGACTCGGCGCTGCCGGCGCTCGAGCGCGAGGGCGCGGGCAAGGCCGAGACCCTGTACCTGCGCAGCACGCTGGCCGGCGCGACGCTGGCCGCAGGGCTGCAGCAGGCGCTGGCCGACGCGGTCGCGCGGCTGCCGATTCCGAAGGTGATGCAGTACCAACTGCACCGCGGCGACGCCCCCGGCTTCCAGCCCGGCTGGACCAGCGTGCGCTTCGTGCGCCCGGCGCACGGCCTGGTCGCGCTGCACGGCGCGCAGGTGGTGCCGGTCACGGTGCTCGGGCTGCAGGCCGGGCGCAGCACCCGCGGCCATCGCTTCGAGGCGGCGGTCGACCCGATCGAGCTGCGCGACGCCGCCAGCTACGCGCAGCAGCTGCGCGACGAGGGCGCGGTGGTCGCCGCCTACGAGGAGCGCGCGCTGCAGATCGTGCGCCAGCTTCGCGCGGCGGCCAGCGCGCTGGGCGCGCGCCTGGAGTGCGAGCCGGCGACGCTCGCCGACGCGCCGGCCGAACAGGGCCTGCTCGAGGATCCGCTGGTCAACGAGGTCACCGCGCTGGTCGAGCGGCCGCAGGTGCTGGCCTGCCGCTTCGACGAGGCCTTCCTCGCGGTGCCGCCGGAGTGCCTGATCCTGACGATGAAGGCCAACCAGAAGTACTTCCCGCTGCTCGACGCGCAGGGCCGCCTGAGCAACCGCTTCCTGGTGGTCAGCAACGTCGCGCCGGCCGACCCGGCGCGAGTGATCGAGGGCAACGAGCGCGTGGTGCGGCCGCGGCTGGCTGATGCGCGCTTCTTCTTCGACCAGGACCGCAAGCGCAGCCTCGAGTCGCGGGTGCCAGCGCTGGCCAAGGTCGTGTACCACGCGAAGCTCGGCTCGATGGCCGAGCGGGTCGGGCGCGTGCGCGCACTGGCCACGCGCATCGGCGAAGCGCTCGGCGGGGCCGGGCTGGCGGCAGCCGCCGACCGCGCCGCGCTGCTCGCCAAGGCCGACCTGCTGACCGACATGGTCGGCGAGTTCCCCGAGCTGCAGGGCGTGATGGGCGGCTACTACGCGCGCCACGACGGCGAGATCGAGGCCGTGGCCTGGGCGATCGAGGACCACTACCGGCCGCGCTTCGCCGGCGACGAGCTGCCGCGCGAGCGCTGCGGCGTCGCGCTGGCGCTGGCCGACAAGCTGGAGACGCTGGCCGGGCTGTTCGGCGTCGGCCAGTCGCCCACCGGCGACAAGGATCCGTTCGCGCTGCGTCGCCACGCGCTCGGCGTGGTGCGCATGCTGATCGAGCGCGAGCTGCCGCTTGACGCCGACGAGCTGATCCAGTGGGCCTTCGCCGCGTTCGCACCGGGCCACGGCCAGGCGCACGCCGAGCTGGCGCTGTTCCTGCGCGAGCGGCTGGTCGGCTACCTGCGCGAGCAGGGCTACAGCGCGCAGGAAGTGGAGGCCGTGCTCGAGGTGCGCAGCGGCCGCTGGGCCGAGCTGCCGGCGCGGCTGGCGGCGCTGCAGCGCTTCGCCGCGCTGCCCGAGGCGCCTGCCTTGGCTGCGGCCAACAAGCGCGTGGCCAACATCCTGCGCAAGTCCGACGGCGTCGGCGTGATCGATGAGGTCAGCGCGGCGCTGCTGCTCGACCCGGCCGAGGCGGCGCTGCACGCAGCGCTGCAGCAGGTGGCGACGCGCGCCGACGCCGCGCGCGCGGCCGGCGACCTGGCCGGGTCGCTGCAGGCGCTGGCCGCGCTGAAGGCGCCGGTCGACACCTTCTTCGACCGGGTGATGGTCAACGCCGACGACCCGGCGCTGCGCCGCAACCGGCTGGCGCTGCTGCAGCGGCTGCACGCGGCGATGAACCTCATCGCCGACCTGTCGCGGCTGGCGGCCTGACGGCGGGCGTTCGATGCGCGCGACCGCGGCAGCCCGACCCGGCCAGCGGGCGGCAGCGCGCGCCGGTGCCGAGGAGGCGCGATGCAACCGATCCTGAAGCTGATCATCTTCGGTCGCGATGGCATCCTCAACGAGTTCCGCGAGGACCACATCAAGGCGCCCGACGAGTGGGTCGAGGTGCCCGGCGCGCTGGAGGCGGTGGCCAGGCTGAACCACGCCGGCTGGCACGCGGTGGTCGCGACCAACCAGTCGGGCATCGGCCGCGGCATGATCGACATGGCGTCGATCAACGCGGTGCACGCGCACATGCTGCGCCGGCTGCAGGCGCACGGCGGTCGCTTCGACGCGGTCTTCCTGTGCCCGCACACGCCCGAGGAGCACTGCGCGTGCCGCAAGCCGCTGCCGGGCATGATGCGCGAGATCGGCCGCCGCTACGGCGTCGACCTCGCGCAGGTGCCGATGGTCGGCGACACGCTGCGCGACCTGCAGGCCGCGCAGGCGGCCGGCTGCGAGCCCCACCTGGTGCGCTGCGGGCGTGCGGCGGCGCTCGACGCGCAGCAGCTCGACGAGCTGCGCGCGCAGGTGCCGCAAGCGCGGATCCACGACGACCTGCCGGCGCTGGTGCACCACCTGCTGCGCCGCGCGCAGCTGGCCGACTCGCAGTTGGGCGAGCTGCACTGACCGACCGTGCGGCCCGGCGCCACGCCCGCTGTTGCGTCGCCGGCGCTGCGCGCGGCTGCCGGCCCCGGCCCCGGTCCGGGTTGCGGCTGCGGCTGCGGCTGCGAGCGGTGCGTGGCTCGGCGGTCCCCGGTCGATCGGGCCGTGGCTGTGCACCGGACCTGAGCGACGCAGGCAAGCCGGGGCGGCAAGCGTGAAGGCGGTCTGGGCGCTGCGTTCGGCGGTGTTCACGCTGTGGATGCTGCTGACCGTGCTGCCGGTGGCGGTGGCGATCCTGCTCGGGTCGATCGTGCTGCGCGGGCCGGCGCTGTACCGGCTGGCGGTGTTCTGGCTGCGGCTGGCGATGTTCGGCTGGCGCTGGATCTGCGGCGTGCGCCACCGCGTGCAGGGGCTGCAGCACCTGCGCGCGGCCGCGCAGGCGCGCAGCGGGCTGGTGCTCGCGTCCAAGCACCAGTCGACCTGGGAGACCTTCGCGTACCCGGTGCTGATGCCGCGGCCGCTGTGCTACGTGTTCAAGAAGGAGCTGCTGCTGATCCCGTTCTTCGGCTGGGCGATGGGCCGGCTGGACATGATCCACATCGACCGCAGCCGTCGCGCCGAGGCCTGGGCGCGGGTCGCCGAGCAGGGCCGGCGGCTGATGGCCCAGGGCAACTGGGTGATCATGTTTCCCGAAGGCACGCGCACCGTGCGTGGCGCACAGGGGAGCTACAAGGTCGGCGCGGCGCGGCTCGCGGTGCAGACCGGTGCGCCGATCGTGCCGATCGCGGTGGCCTCGGCGCGCTGCTGGCCGCGGCGAAGCTTTCTGGTGCGCCCGGGCGTGGTCGACGTGTCGATCGGGCCGCCGATCGCTGCCGCCGGCCGCGACCCGCAGGAGCTGATGCAAGCGGTCGAAGCCTGGATCGAGGCCGAGATGCGCCGCATCGACGCCGACGCCTACCGCTGAGTGAGCGCAGCGAAGACGCTGCGGCTGGCTGCGGCCGCGTGAGCGCAGTCGCTGCCGTGGCCGCAGGAGCCGCAGCGACGGCAGTGGCGGCAGTGGCGGCAGTGGCTGCGGGTGCGCGCGGGCAGCCGGCTGCGGCGGCCGCCGCGTCACCGCCGCGCGCCGCTGGGCCGACAGACCGAACCCTAGAATCGCGCGCCATGCCGCGTCCCCCGTCGCGCCCCGAGCCGAAGACCGGCGACCGCAGCGAGCCGCTGCAGCTGTCGCTGTTCGAGCCGGCGGAACTCGACTCGCCGTTCGCTTCGGCGGCGCCGCTGCCGTCGTCTTCAGCCGCGGACCCGGCGCCGGCGCCGGCTGCATCGCCGGCTGTGCCTTCGTCAGCCGCACCGCTGCCGGGCTTTCGCCATCCGCAGGCGCGGCGCGAACTGCAGCTCGGCGCGCACCGGATCGGCTATGCGCTGCAGCGCGCGCGCCGGCGCAGCATCGGCTTCATCGTCGGCGCCGAGGGCCTGACGGTGCGCGCGCCGCGCTGGGTCGGCATCCGCGAGATCGAGGCGGCGCTGCAGGCCAAGGGCGACTGGGTGCTGCGCAAGCTGCACGAGCAGCACGAGCGCGCGCAGCGCCAGGAGCGCACCCGCATCGACTGGCGCGAAGGCGCCGCGCTGCCGTACCTGGGCGAGACCGTGATCCTGCTGCTCGACCCGCGCGTCGACGGCGTGGTGCTCGATCCGCCGGACGCCGCCGCGGCGCACGCCGCCGCGCAGGGCAGCCGCCCGCTGCCGGGGCTGCCGCAGCGGCTGCTGCGCGTGGGCCTGCCGCAGGACGCGGCGCCGGCGCAGATCCGCGACGCGGTCCAGGCCTGGCTGCAGCGCCAGGCGCGGCAGCTGTTCGAGCAGCGCTGCGCGCAGCTGGCGCCGCGCCTGGGCGTGCAGCGGCGCCGGCTCGCGCTGAGCTCGGCCAGCACCCGCTGGGGCAGCGCCAGTGCCGACGGCTCGATCCGGCTGAACTGGCGGCTGCTGCACTTCCGGCTGCCGGTGATCGACTACGTGGTCGCGCACGAGCTCGCGCACCTGCGCGAGATGCACCACGGCCCGGCGTTCTGGCAGGTGGTGCGCTCGGTGATCCCCGACCTCGAGCAGCACCGCAGCGCGCTGCGCGACGGCGCGCTGCCGCTCCTCTGACGCGCAGCGATGTTCGGCTCGGTGCGCTCGGGCTGGCGGCGGCTGCTGCAGCTGGGCCGGCTGGATCCGGACGCGGTCTGGCTGCGCCGGCTGCACGGCGTGATCCACGTCGGCGCGAACACCGGCCAGGAGCGCGCGCTGTACCACCAGTACCGGCTGCCGGTGGTGTGGATCGAGCCGATCCCCGAGGTGTTCGCGCGGCTGCAGGCGAACATCGCCGGCCTGCCC
>CAZKCJ010000083.1:7185-10417 GCA_964550885.1 uncultured Rubrivivax sp.
AGGCGCTGGTCGCCGACGAGGAGGGGCGCAGCGTCGCCTTCCACGTCGCCAGCAACGACGGCCTGTCGAGCTCGATGCTGGACCTGGCCGGCCACCGCGAGCTGTGGCCGCAGGTCGGCTACCGGCGCACGCTCGAGCTGCGCACCACCACGCTCGACGCACTGGTGCGCGACGGCGCGATCGCGCCGGCCGACGGCTTCGACGCGCTGGTGATGGACACCCAGGGCTCGGAGCTGCAGGTGCTGCGCGGCGCGACCGCGCTGCTCGCGCACATCGACTACCTGCAGACCGAGGCGGCCGACTTCGAGGCCTATGCCGGCGGCTGCCGGCTGGCCGAGCTGGACGAGTTCCTGCGCGCGCGCGGCTTCGAGGAGCTGCGCCGCACCCGCTTCGCCGCGCGCGCAGGGCTAGGCGCGTACTACGACGTCGTCTACCGCCGCCGCGGCGCCGCCTGAGCGCCGCGCGCACGAGCCACCGCGCCGCGCCGCGCAGCGGCCGCTGAAGCCCCACCGCGGCCGGGGCGGATCGAACCGGGGCACAGTCGGCCGCGGGCGCGCGCGGGTATGCGGCGCGGCGGTGGCGGGCCGCGAGCGGTGCTCGCAATAATGACCGCAGCCGCCGGCGGGCACCGCCGGCCACGATCCACCCCGACCTGGAGACCGCCGATGTCCGCCCCCTTTGCCCAGCTCGCGAGCGACCTTGCCACCGGCGCCCTGCGCGTCGTCGACCTGACGCACACGCTGTCGGCCGAGTTTCCGGCGCTGCAGCTGCCGCCGCAGTTCGGCCAGGCGTGGGCGTTCCGCTCGGAGCGGATCTCGCACTACGACGACGCCGGCCCGGCCTGGTACTGGAACAACTTCAGCTGCGGTGAACACACCGGCACCCACTTCGACGCGCCGGTGCACTGGGTCACCGGCAAGGACCACCCGAACAACAGCGTCGACACGATCGACGTGCGCCGCTTCATCGCGCCGGCGGTGGTCGTCGACGCGAGCGCCGAGGTCGCGGCGAACGACGACTGGGTGCTCTCGGTCGAGTTCCTGCAGGCCTGGGAGGCGCGCCACGGCCGCATCCCGGCCGGCGCGTGGCTGCTGTTTCGCACCGACTGGTCCAAGCGCATCGCCGACCCGGCCAGATACGTGAACATGCGCGAGGACGGCGCGCACACGCCGGGGCCGTCGCAGGCGGCGGTCGAGTGGCTGATCCAGGAGCGCGACGTGCACGGCTTCGGCGTCGAGACGATCAACACCGACGCCGGCCAGTCCTACGCATGGCCGCTGCCGTACCCGTGCCACACGCTGATGCACGGCGCGAACAAGTTCGGCCTGCAGTGCCTGCGCAACCTCGACCAGCTGCCCGCCACCGGCGCGCTGATCGTCGCCGCGCCGCTCAAGATCAAGGGCGGCTCGGGCAGCCCGCTGCGCGTGCTCGCGCTGGTCGGCGAAGGCGCGACGGTGCGCCGCCGCGCGGTCAATCCGGCGGGGATGTACGACCCGGTGCCGCTCGGCTTCTCGCACGCGGCGCTGCAGCGCGG
This sequence comes from uncultured Rubrivivax sp., assembly GCA_964550885.1. Taxonomy (GTDB): domain Bacteria; phylum Pseudomonadota; class Gammaproteobacteria; order Burkholderiales; family Burkholderiaceae_C; genus Rubrivivax. The sequence continues at coordinate 8,720 of CAZKCJ010000083.1, forward strand.
CGGGCGCACGCTGCACCTCGCGGGGCAGGTCGCGTGGGACGCGAAGCGCGAGCTGGTCGGCGCCGGCGACCTCGGCGCGCAGGCGCGCCAGGCCTTGAAGAACCTGCGCGCGGTGCTCGCCTCCTGCGGCGCTGCGCCGAAGGACGTGGTGCGGCTGCGCACCTACGTCGTCAACCACACGCCCGACAAGCTCGGCCCGGTAACGGCCGAGATCGTCGCCTTCTACGACGGCGCCGAGCCGGCGCCCAACACCTGGATCGGCGTGCAGGCGCTGGCGATGCCCGAGTTCCTGATCGAGATCGAGGCGACCGCGGTGATCCCCGACGCCGCCGGTTGAACGCGCACGCGCGCGCAGCACCGCCACAGCAAAGGAGCCCAGCGAGATGGCCGAGCGATCGTTCGCGAAGGAAGTGCAGCAGCTGCGCGTGCCGGCGGGCACGGTGTTTCGCGGCGAGGGCATCCTCGCCGTCACCAAGGCGCTGCTCGAATGCGGCGTCGGCTACGTCACCGGCTACCAGGGCTCGCCGATCTCGCACCTGATGGACGTGCTCGCCGACGCGCAGCAGATCCTCGGCGAGTTGGGCGTGTACTTCGAGCCGGCGGCCAACGAGGCGGCGGCCGCTGCGGCGCTGTCGGCGTCGGTCAACTACCCGGTGCGCGGCGCGGTGACGTGGAAGTCGACCGTCGGCACCAACGTCGCGAGCGACGCGCTCGCCAACCTGTCGTCGGGCGGCGTCACCGGCGGTGCGCTGATCATCGTCGGCGAGGACTACGGCGAAGGCTCGTCGATCATGCAGGAGCGCACGCACGCGTTCGCGATGAAGTCGCAGCTGTGGCTGCTCGACCCGCGGCCGTACCTGCCGTCGATCGTGCAGGCGGTGCACGACGGCTTCGCGCTGTCGGAGGCGTCGAACACGCCGGTGATGCTGCAGCTGCGCATCCGCTCGTGCCACCTGCACGGCAGCTTCGTCACGCGCGAGAACCGTCGCCCGGCGTTCACGCTGAAGGACGCGCTCGACAACCCGACGCGCGACGTCAACCGCATCGTGCTGCCGCCGGCGTCCTTCCTGCACGAGCGCGAGAAGCTCGAGCAGCGCTGGCCGGCGGCGCTGCGCTTCATCGCCGAGCGGCAGTTGAACGAGTTCGTCGACGGCGACTACGACGACATCGGCATCGTCACCCTCGGCGGCATCACCAACAACCTGCTGCGCGCGCTAGAAGGCCTCGGCCAGGCCGACCTGTTCGGCGCGAGCCGCGTGCCGCTGTACCTGCTCAACGTCGCGTATCCGCTGGTCGACGACGAGGTGCTGCGCTTTTGCCGCGGCAAGAAGGCCGTGTTGATGGTCGAGGAGGGCCAGCCCGACTACCTGGAACAGAACCTGAACACGATCCTGCGCCGCCACGGCGTCGATGCCGCGGTGCACGGCAAGGACCTGCTGCCGCCCGGCGGCGACTACACCGTGACCGTGCTGCGCGACGGCGTGCGGCGCTTTCTGGAGCAGCACCGGCCGGGCGCGCTCGTTGCGCCGGTGTCGGTGCACCTGCGCAAGCCGGCGCCTGCCGACGCCGGTGCTGCACGCGCCGCGGCTGACGCCGGTGCCGCGCGCGCCGCGGCGGACGCCGGTGCTGCGCGCGCCGCGGCGGACGCCGGTGCTGCACGCGCCGCGGCTGACGCCGGTGCTGCACGCGCCGCGGCTG
>CAZKCJ010000084.1:0-10373 GCA_964550885.1 uncultured Rubrivivax sp.
CATGGTGTTCCAGGACTACGCGCTGTTCCCGCACCTGAGCGTGGCCGACAACGTGGCCTTCGGCGTACAGCAGCTGCCGCGCGCCGCACCAGCTGTCGGGCGGCCAGCAGCAGCGGGTGGCGCTGGCGCGCGCGCTCGCGCCCGGGCCGCGGCTGCTGCTGCTGGACGAGCCCTTCTCGAACCTGGACGTGGACCTGCGCGAGCGGCTCGCGCAGGAGGTGCGCGCGATCCTGAAGGACACCGGCACCACCGCGCTGTTCGTCACCCACGACCAGCTCGAGGCCTTCGCGCTGGGCGACCAGATCGGGGTGATGAACGCCGGCCGGCTCGAGCAGTGGGACGACCCCTACGCGCTGTACCACCGGCCGGCGTCGCGCTTCGTCGCCCGCTTCATCGGCCACGGCGTGTTCGCGCCGGCGCAGATCGTGCAGTGCGCGCACGGGCTGTGCGTGCACACGCCGCTGGGCGAGCTGGCCGACCTGGCCGAGTGCCCGCTGCCCGACGCCTACCCGCAGGGCTGCTGCGACGTGCTGCTGCGCGCCGACGACATCGTGCACGACGACGCGAGCCCGGTGAAGGCGCGGATCGAGCGCAAGGCCTTCCGCGGCGCCGAGTTCCTGTACACGCTGCGGCTGGCCAGCGGCGAGCGGCTGCTCGCGCACGTGCCCTCGCACCACGACCACCAGGTCGGCGAGTGGATCGGCATCCGCCCGGCGGTGGACCACGTGGTGACCTTCGCCCGCGACCGCTGAAAGTCGCGGGTTGCCCGGCCGCGGCGTGCAACTTTCCCGGGCGCGCCGGCTCTCAGGCAGGGGCGGGTCCTACAATGACCCGCGGTCGTTCGATCGGCAACCGGGGCACGCATGAACGCCAAACTCAGGATCGCGGGCATCCTCGCCGCAGGTGCGCTCGCCGGCGCGCTGGCGACGATCCAGCTGCAGGCGATCGCACGCGATGCGGTCGCGCCGCTGCCGCTCGAGGAGCTGCAGCAGCTGGCCGCGGTGTTCGGCATGGTCAAGAGCGACTACGTCGAGCCGGTCGACGAGAAGAAGCTGATCAACGACGCGATCGCCGGCATGGTCGCCGGGCTGGATCCGCACTCGCAGTACTTCGACAAGAAGGCGCTGAAGGAATTCCGCGAGCAGACCGGCGGCAAGTTCGTCGGCATCGGCATCGAGATCGGTATGGAGGACGGGCTGGTCAAGGTGCAGTCGCCGATCGAGGGCACGCCGGCCTTCCGCGCCGGCATCAAGAGCGGCGACCTGATCACCCGCATCGACGACACCGCCGTGCGCGGCCTGACGCTGGACCAGGCGGTCAAGCGCATGCGCGGCGAGCCCAACACCAAGGTGCGGCTGACGATCTTCCGCAAGAGCGAGAACCGCAGCTTCCCGCTGACGATCGTGCGCGACGAGATCCGCATCCAGAGCGTGCGCGCGAAGATGCTCGAGCCGGGTTACGCGTGGCTGCGCATCAGCCAGTTCCAGGACCGCACCGTCGACGACTTCGTGCGCAAGCTCGAAGACCTGTACAAGCAGGACCCGAACCTCAAGGGCCTGGTGCTGGACCTGCGCAACGACCCCGGCGGGCTGCTCGACGCGGCGGTCGCGATCTCGGCGGCCTTCCTGCCGGAGAACGTGGTCGTGGTCAGCACCAACGGCCAGATCCCTGAATCCAAGGCGGTGTTCAAGGCCTCGCCCGAGTTCTACGCGCGCCGCGGCGCCGACCCGCTCAAGCGGCTGCCCGCGGCGGTGAAGACGGTGCCGCTGGTGGTGCTGGTCAACGAGGGCTCGGCCTCGGCCAGCGAGATCGTCGCCGGCGCGCTGCAGGACCACAAGCGCGCGACGATCATGGGCGCGCAGACCTTCGGCAAGGGCTCGGTGCAGACGGTGCGGCCGCTGTCGGCCGACACCGCGCTGAAGATCACCACCGCGCGCTACTACACGCCGTCGGGGCAGTCGATCCAGGCGCGCGGCATCGTGCCCGACGTCTGGCTCGACGAGACCGCCGAGGGCAACGTGTTCGCCGCGCTGCGCACCCGCGAGGCCGACCTCGACAAGCACCTGGTCGGCACCGACGAGGCCTCCGAGGAAGCGCTCGCGAAGCAGCGCGAAGCAGCGCGCCAGAAGCTCGAGGAGCAGCTGGCCAAGCAGAAGGAGCCGCCCAAGCCGCTGCCCGAGTTCGGCACCCCCGAGGACTTCCAGCTCGCGCAGGCGCTGAACCGGCTGGCCAACCGGCCGGTGATCGTCAGCAAGTCGGCGGTCGAGCGCAAGGCGGAGACCCGCGCGGTCAACTGACCGGCCGCGCCGCCGCCGAGGCCAGGCCCGCCGCCGCGCGGGCCTTCGCGCCGAATGACCGACGACCAACTGCTGCGCTACTCGCGCCACATCCTGCTCGACCAGCTCGGCATCGACGGCCAGCAGCGGCTGCTCGACGCCCACGCACTGCTGATCGGCGCCGGCGGGCTGGGCTCGCCGGCAGCGCTGTACCTGGGCGCCGCCGGCGTCGGCCGGCTGACGATCGTCGATGACGACACCGTCGACCTGACCAACCTGCAGCGCCAGATCGCGCACGCCACCAGCAGCATCGGCCAGGCCAAGGTCGAGTCGGCGCGCCGCAGCGTGCTCGCGCTGAACCCGCAGATCGAGGTCACTGCCGTGCAGCAGCGCGCCGACGCCGCGCTGCTGGACCGGCTGGTGGCGGCCGCCGACGTGGTGCTCGACTGCAGCGACAACTACGCGACCCGCCAGCTGATCAACGCCGCCTGCGTCGCGCGGCGCCGGCCGCTGGTGGCCGGCGCCGCGCTCGGCCTGGACGCGCAGGTGTCGGTGTACGACGTGCGCGATCCGGCCAGCCCCTGCTACGCCTGCGTCTTTGCACCGCAGGCACGCGTGCCCGAGGCCGCCTGCGCGACGATGGGCGTGCTCGCGCCGCTGGTGGGCATCATCGGCGCGGTGCAGGCGACCGAGGCGCTGAAGCTGCTGGCCGGCTTCGGCCGCTCGCTCGCCGGCCGGCTGCTGCTGCTCGACGCGCGCGAGCTGCAGTGGCAGTCGCTGGCGCTGCAGCGCGACCCGGCCTGCAGCGTCTGCGGCGACCGCCACCCCTGACACGCGCCAACCCGAAAGCCGCAGCCCCGATGGACCGCAAGCGCAGCGACCTCACCGCCCGCAACTTCCCGTCGGCCGTCGAGGAGGCCGAGGCGCTGACCCCGGCTGACGCCTACAGCGGTCCGGGCAGCGCGTACCGGCTGGCGTTCACCGATGTCGAGTTCCTGCTGCACGAGGAGTTGCGGCCGGTGCGGCTGCAGCTCGAGCTGCTCAAACCCGACATGGTGCAAAAGCGCCTGGGGATCGAGTCGACGATCGTGCTGTACGGCAGCGCGCGCGTGCTCGACCCCGAGGTCGCGCAGCAGCGGCTCGAGGCGGCGCAGGCGGCCGGCGCCGACGCTGCCGCGCTGCGCCGCGCGCGCATGCAGCTGCAGATGAGCCGCTACTACGACGCCGCGCGCGAGTTCGCGCAGCTGGTCACGCGGCGCTCGCGCGCGCTGGAGACACCGATCTACGTGGTCACCGGCGGCGGCCCCGGGATCATGGAGGCGGGCAACCGCGGCGCCTTCGAAGCCGGCGGGCGCAGCATCGGGCTGAACATCGTGCTGCCGCGCGAGCAGGTGCCCAACCCGTACATCACGCCGGAGCTGTGCTTCCAGTTCCACTACTTCGCGCTGCGCAAGATGCACTTCCTGATGCGCAGCATCGCGCTGGTGTGCTTCCCCGGCGGCTTCGGCACGCTCGACGAGCTGTTCGAGGTGCTGACGCTGGTGCAGACCGGCAAGTCGCGCCGCCGCCCGATCCTGCTGTTCGGGCGCGACTACTGGTCGCAGCTGATCAACTTTCAGCTGCTGGTGGACACCGGCATGATCGCCGCCGAGGACCTGCAGCTGTTCCACTACGTCGAATCGGCCGAGGAGGCCTGGGCGCTGCTCGAACAGGCCTACGGCTTCGACCAGCCGCCGACGCAGACCGGCGACCTGGCGGTCGACATCTGAGCCGGCCCAGCGCAAGATGTCCGCCTGCCGCGCGCTCAGCCTGATCGGCGCGCCCACCGACATCGGCGCCGCACACCGCGGCGCGAGCATGGGGCCGGAGGCGCTGCGCGTCGCCGGCCTGGCCACCGCGCTGCGCCAGCACGGCGCCGAGGTCGAGGACCGCGGCAACCTCAGCGGCCCCGGCAACCCGTGGCTGCCGCCGGTGGCCGGCTACCGCCACCTCGACGAGGTGGTCGCCTGGAACCAGGCGGTCCACGACGCGGTGCTGGCCGAACTGCAGCGCGAGCGGCTGCCGCTGCTGATGGGCGGCGACCACTCGCTGGCGATCGGCTCGATCGCCGCGGTCGCGCGCCACTGCGCCGCCACCGGCCGCAAGCTGCGGGTGCTGTGGCTGGACGCGCACGCCGACTTCAACACCAGCACACTGACCCCCAGCGGCAACCTGCACGGCATGCCGGTGGCCTGCCTGTGCGGCCACGGCCCGGCGCCGCTGCTGGCGATCGGCGCGCAGGTGCCGGTGCTGCAGCCGAAGTGGATCCGGCAGATCGGCGTGCGCAGCGTCGACCCGGGCGAGAAGCGCTTCGTGCACGCGGTCGGGCTGGAGGTGTTCGACATGCGCTACATCGACGAGATGGGCATGCGCCAGGCGATGGAGCTGGCGCTGGCCACGCTCGACGCGCACACCCACCTGCACGTCAGCTTCGACGTCGACTTCCTCGATCCCGGCATCGCCCCCGGCGTGGGCACCACCGTGCCCGGCGGCCCGAGCTACCGCGAGGCGCAACTGTGCATGGAGATGATCGCCGACAGCGGCCGCCTCGGCAGCCTGGACGTGGTCGAGCTGAACCCCGCCTTCGACGAGCGCAACAAGACCGCGGCGCTCGCGGTCGACCTGATCGAGAGCCTGTTCGGCAAGAGCACGCTGATGCGCCAGTGAGCCGATGAGCCGGTGGTGGTCGCGCCCGATCGCGTTCGCTGCCGATGCCGCGACGGCCACCGAAAGCCGCACCGCGCGGCAGCCGGCCGCGCTCGCCGCCGGCTTGCTGCGCCGACCGGTCTCCGGCCGGCGCGCCCGCCGCCGCCTTACGACGGGAACGACTTCAGGTAGCGCTCGTGCGCCGGCACGAAGCGCTCGGCGACCAGCGCGTGCTCGCCCAGCCCGTCCAGGAACACCCGCACCTTCTGCGGCATCAAGCGCTTGGCCGGCAGCAGCGCGTACACGTGCAGCGGCTCGCAGTCGTAGTCGGGCAGCAGCCGCTGCAGCCGGCCGAGCGCGACCGCCGCGGCGCAGAAGGTCGCGGTGATCCGCGCGACCCCCAGCCCCGCCAGCGCCGCCTGCAGCCGCACGTCGGCGTTCGAGCTGGTCATCCGCGGCTGCTCGATCGCCACCCGATGCGGGTTGCCGGCCGCGTCCTGGAACGGCCACTCGGTGTCGCCGGCGCCGGCCAGCAGCGGCAGCTGCGCCAGGTCCGCCGGCGTGCGCACCGGCGGGTGGCGGGCGAGCAGCTCGGGCGCGGCGAACACGCCGCGCGCCAGCGACAGCGCGCGCTTGGTCACGATCGTCGACGCCGGCAATTCGCTTTGCAGCATCGCGAAGGCGATGTCGTAGTGCTGCTCCTGCGGGTTGACCCAGGTGTGCTCGACGTCGATCGTCACCCGCAGCTGCGGGTAGCTGCGCATCATCGCGGTGGCCACCGGCGCGACGTGGTGCGCGCCGAACTCGTACGGCGACGCGATCCGCAGCGTGCCGACCACGCCGCGGCGCTGCGCAATCGCCTCGCCGTGCGCGTCGCGCAGCGACGCGAACAGCGGCCCGATCCCCTGGTACAGCGCCTCGCCGGCCTCGGTCAGCCGCAGGCTGCGGGTCGTGCGCTCGAGCAGCCGCGTCTGCAGCAGGTCCTCCAGCCGGATCACCGACGCGCTGATGCTCGACTTCGGCCGGTCCAGCATCCGCGCCGCCGCGGTGAAGCCGCCCTGCTCGACGACGTGGCAGAAGATGTCGTAGGCCTCCCACTGCATCCGGGTATTGTCCATCCGTGCGGACAGTCTGTTCAAGCGCAGGACCTTTAAGCGCGGTGGTGCTCTGCCTAAGCTCCGCCCGTCCGCGCCGTCGACCCAGATGATCGAAGCCCTTCGAGCGCACCCGCGGCGTTCGCCCCCTCGCACCGCCCCCGCCGCTGCGGCCTGCAGCGGCCAGCGCGGCCACCAGTCCCCAACGAGCGAGCCCACCCGATGGACAGCTACCTGCTGAACGACTGGATCGAGTACGACCCGAAGCTGCGCGTGCGCAAGCCGATCCTGAAGGTCGACGCGTTCGTCTCCGAGATCGTCTGCTACGAACCCGGGCAGGCGACGGCGACGCATCACCATCCGGTACAGGACGAGATCTGGGTCGTGCTCGAAGGCCGCGGCGAGATCTGGGTCGGCGACGAGCGGCTCGCGGTTGAGCGTAGCAGCCTGATCCTGATCCCCGCCGGCATTCGCCACGGGCTGCAGGCGGCAGCCGACAGCCGCCTCGTGCTGCTCTTCGTCAAGAGCCCGGGGATCACCGAGGCTGAGCCGGGCAGCACCGCCGCGGCGCTCGCGGCTGCGAGCGCGCTGCCCTGGGAAGGCGGCACGCGCATGCGCAGCTTCGTGCTCGACGATCTCGTCGAGTACGACCCGAAGCTGCGCGTGCGCAAGCCGATCCTGAAGGTGCCGACGCTGGTGTCCGAGATCGTCTGCTACGAGCCGGGGCAGGCGACCGCGACCCACCACCACCCAGTGCAGGACGAGCTCTGGCTGGTGCTCGAAGGCCGCGGCGAGATCTGGGTCGGCGACGAGCGGCGCGCGGTCGAGCGCAGCAGCCTGATCCTGATCCCGGCCGGCATCCGCCACGGGCTGCAGGCGGCGCCCGACAGCCGCCTCGTGCTGCTGTTCGTCAAGAGCCCGGGCATCACCGAGGCGGTGGTCGCCGGCGCAGCGGCGCCGGGCGCGGGCGCGCCGCCGATCCGCGGCGAGCGGCTGCTGCTCGAAGTCACCGACATCCAGGCCGAGGCGCGCGACGTGATCCAGGTCGAGCTGCGCGCGCCCGGCGGCGCCGAACTGCCCGCGTTCGAGCCCGGCGCGCACCTCGCGATCGGCCTGCCCAACGGGCTGCTGCGGCACTACTCGCTGGCCAACGACTGGCGCGAGCGCGACCGCTACGTGATCGGCGTGGCCCGCGCGGCGCAAGGCCGCGGCGGGTCGCAGTTCATCCACCAGACGCTGCGCCGCGGCATGCAGCTCGCGACGAGCACGCCGAAGAACGGCTTCCCGCTGGAGCCTACCGCGCGCCAGTACCTGTTCCTTGCCGGCGGCATCGGGATCACGCCGGTGCTCGCGATGATCCGCTGGTGCGCCGCCAACCAGCGCCCGTGGCGGCTCGCCTACGCGGTGCGCAGCGCGCAGCGCGCGGCCTTCCTGGAGACGCTCGCCGGCCTGGGCGGCGGCACGGTTCACCTGCACGCCGACGATCGCGAGGCCGGCGTGTTCGACCCCGCGCCCTGGCTTGACGGGGCCGGCGAGGGCGAGCACGTCTACTGCTGCGGGCCGGCGCCGATGATGGCCGCGGTCAAGGCCGCGGCGGCGCACCGCGACCCGAACACGGTCCACTTCGAATACTTCGCCGCGCCGACCGACGACCACCCCGGCCTCGTCAACCAGCCGTTCGAGGTCGAGCTGCGCCGCTGCGGCCAGCGGCTCGCGGTGCCGGCCGACCGCAGCCTGCTGCAGGTGCTCGAGCAGGTCGGCGCGCAGGTGATCAGCTCGTGCCGCGAAGGCACCTGCCGCACCTGCGAGACCGCGGTCTGCGCAGGCGAGATCGACCACCGCGACTACTGCCTGACGCCCGCCGAGCAGGCCGCGGGCAACACGATGCTGGTGTGCGTGTCGCGCGCGAAGTCGGCCACGCTGGTGCTCGACCTGTGAGCGCCGCCGCAACCCGCGCCCGCCGATGACGCTGCACCGCCTGCCCGCCAGCGACGCCACCGTGCGCGTCGGCGTGATCGACCGCGCGTTCGCGCCGGTGCTCGAGATCGACGACGGCGACGAGGTCGAGCTCGAGACCTGGGGCCTGTGGGGCAACGCGGTCACGCCGGCGACCACCTTCGACGACGTGCTGCAGCTGCGCCGCGCGCACGCGGGCAAGGGGCCGCACAGCCTGACCGGGCCGATCGCGGTGCGCGGCGCGACGCCGCAGATGCTGCTGCGCGTCGACATCGTCGCGCTCGAACCCGGCCCGCACGGCTTCAACCTGACGACGCCCGCGCCGCACAGCCGCGGGCTGCTGGCGCCGCAGTTCGCGCACGGCGAGATCCGCCACTACCGGCTCGACACCGCGCGCTTGTGCACCGAGTTCCTGCCCGGCGTGACGATCGCGCTGCGGCCCTTCCTCGGCATCATGGGCGTCGCGCCGGCACGCGAAGGGCCGCATCCGTCGCCGGTCCCCGACGCGTTCGGCGGCAACATCGACTGCCCGGACCTCGTCGCCGGAACGACCCTGTTCCTGCCGGTGTGGGCCGACGGCGCGCTGTTCTACGCCGGCGACGCGCACGCGGTGCAGGGCTGCGGCGAGGTCAACCAGACCGCGCTCGAGACGACGATGAAGCGCGCGCGGCTGCGCTTCGGGCTGTGCCGCGAGCGCCGGCTCGAGCGCCCGCACGCGATCACCCCCGACAACCTCGTGACGATGGGCTTTCACGCCGATCTGCGCGAGGCCGCAATCCAGGCGGTGGATGACATGGTGAGCTGGCTGAGCCGCGAATACCGGCTCACGCGCGCCGACGCCTACGTGCTGTGCTCGCTGCAGGCCGACCTGATCGTGACGCAGGCCGTCAACGGCAACAACTGCGTCCACGCGCGCATGGCCCGGCGGCTGCTCGCGCCGCTCGCGCGCGACGGCGGCGCAGCCTGACCCGAACCCACCGACCGAAGCAAGGAGAAACGAGATGGCAGAGATCGTCTTCGCGGCCGGCGTGCCGCACGCGCCGGGCCTGATCGGGCTGCTCGACGCCGCCCCCGGCGCGATCCAGGACGTGGTGCACACGATGTACACCGATCTGCGCGCCGAGCTGCTCGCCGCGCGGCCCGACGTGCTGATCGTGTTCGCCAACGACCACCTCGCGAACAGCCGGCCGCGGGCCTACCCCGACTTCCTGATCGGCATGGCGCCGGTGCACGCCGGCCCCTACGCGTGGTACCAGGAGTGGCTCGGCTGCCGCGACTACCAGGTCAAGGGCAGCCCCGCGGTCGCCGAGGCGCTGTTTCGCGGGTTGAACCGGCGCGGCCACCGGATGCACGCGCAGCGCGAGAACCTGCGCTTCGACGACAACATCTCGATCCCGTCGCTGCACTTGAAGCTCGACGAGGGCGCGATCCCGCTCGTGCCGGTGCTGCAGAACTGCACCGTGCCGCCGCTGCCCGACACCCGCCAGTGCTACGCGCTCGGCCAGGCGCTCGCCGACCTGATCGAGCGCGACCTGCCGGCCGACATGCGCGTCGCGCTGCTCGGCTCGGGCGGCCTGAGCCACGAGCCCGGCGGCGCGCGCTACTGGTACATCGACAAGGACTTCGACCTGTGGTTCCTCGAGCTGATGGCCTCGGGCGACCACCGCAAGCTGCTCGAGGACCTGAGCGTCGCGCGCATGGAGCAGTCGGGCTCGGGCGGCACGATGGAGCTGCTGTCGTGGGTCGTCGTCGCCGGCGCGACCGGGCCGCGCTACGGCCGCCAGTCGGACTACGCGCTGCACGGCAACTTCAAGTGCGGCATCGGCTCGGTCACCTGGGACCTGACGCGCGAGGTGCTGCGTCCGCGCGCGGTGCGCGAGCCGCGGCCGGTCACGTCCGAGCCGACGCTGCCCGCCCTCTTCGACCCGTCGCTCGCGTCGCACGACCTGGTGCAGGACTTGAAGTGGGACCCGCAGCTGCGCGCGCGCTTCGCGACCCACGAGGCCGAGGTGCTCGACCGCTACGCGCTGCACCCGCAGGAGCGCGCCGCGATCGAGCGGCGCGACTTCCGCGCGCTCTACGACATGGGCTTTCACCCCTACCTCGGCGGCCAGCTCGCGCGGCTGATCTACGGCAACACGGCGGGCAAGGGGGCGACGATCGCGGTGCGCAAGCTGGTCGAGTCGCTCAGCGGCGCGCAGCTCGAGACCTTCGTCGCCGAAGACGGCGTCACGCCGCGGCCATGAGCCCGCCCGGCCGCCCGAAGGGCTCATACCGGAGGGCGCAGCCCGAAGGTACTCCAGTGAGCCTAGAAACCGCAGTTGGCGTTGGTTATCCCGACGCCGCGAGCGCCGGCGGCGGG
>CAZKCJ010000085.1:0-10352 GCA_964550885.1 uncultured Rubrivivax sp.
ACCGCAGCGGCGCCGGCGCCCGGCGACGAAGCGCGCGCGCCGCGCGTGCCGCCGCTGGCCGAGCTGCCCGCCGAGCTGCGCCGCCAGGTGCCGGCGCTGGCGGTCGGCGGCTCGGTCTACTCGCCGCAGCCGTCGGCGCGGATGCTGATCCTGAACGGACAGGTGTTCCAGGAAGGCGCGATCCTCGCGCCGCAGGTGCAGCTCGAGCAGATCCGGCCGAAGTCGGCGGTGCTGTCGGTGCAGGGCCAGCGCTTCGAGCTGCCGCTGTAGCGGCCGCTGCGCGCGGTGCGTGCGCTCCGCCGGCCGCATCGATCGGCACGCGCAGCGACTGCGCCCGGGGCGGCGCTGCAGCTTCCCTAGAATGGTCGCCGTCGACGAACCGGAGCGCTGTCTGCATGCCTGCACGCCGCCGTGAGCCCGAGCCCAGCGCCGCCGCGCCCGCCAGCGGCGGCCCGCGGGTGCTGAAGAAGTACCCGAACCGGCGGCTGTACGACACCCGCAGCAGCTCGTACATCACGCTGGCCGACGTCAAGGACATGGTGCTGCGCTTCGAGGACTTCGAGGTGCGCGACGCGCGCAGCGGCGACGACCTGACGCGCGCGATCCTGCTGCAGATCATTCTCGAGGAGGAATCGGGCGGCGTGCCGATGTTCACCGCGCCGATGCTGCAGCAGATGATCCGCTTCTACGGCCACGCGCTGCAGGGGATGATGGGCGAGTACCTGGAGAAGAACCTGCAGACCTTCGTCGAGCTGCAGCAGCGCTTCGCCGCGGCCGGCATGGGCCTGGGCGAGAACAAGCCGTTCACGCCGGAAGCCTGGTCGCGCTTCCTCGCCGGGCAGGGCACGGCGATGCAGGGGCTGGTCGGCGCGTACCTGGAGCAGTCGCGCAGCCTGTTCACGCAGATGCAGGAGCAGCTGGCGAAGCAGACCGGCTCGCTGTTCCCCGGCGTGGGCGGGCACGGCGGCAGCGAGCGCAAGCCCTGAGCCGCGGCAATGCCCCGCGCGCCGGCGCGGAGCCCGGCTGCACGGACAATCCGTGCCGATGAACGCCGCCACCCCGACCGTCGGCTTCGTGTCGCTCGGTTGCCCGAAGGCGCTGACCGACTCCGAGCGCATCCTCACCCAGCTGCAGGCCGAGGGCTACGCGACCAGCCGCGACTACGCGGGCGCCGACCTGGTGATCGTCAACACCTGCGGCTTCATCGACGCCGCGGTGCAGGAGAGCCTGGAGGCGATCGGCGAGGCACTCAGCGCCAACGGCCGGGTGATCGTCACCGGGTGTCTGGGCGCGAAGACCGACGCCGACGGCGGCCGGCTGGTGCGCCGGCTGCATCCGAAGGTGCTCGCGGTCACCGGCCCGCAGGCCACCGCCGAGGTGATGGCGGCGGTGCACGCGCACTGCCCGAAGCCGCACGATCCCTTCGTCGACCTGGTGCCGCCGCAGGGCGTGAAGCTCACGCCGAAGCACTACGCGTACCTGAAGATCAGCGAGGGCTGCAACCACCGCTGCACCTTCTGCATCATCCCGTCGCTGCGCGGCGACCTGGTGTCGCGCCCGCTCGGCGAGGTGCTGGACGAGGCGCAGCGGCTGTTCGACGCCGGCGTGAAGGAGCTGCTGATCGTCAGCCAGGACACCAGCGCCTACGGCGTCGACCTGAAGGACCGCAGCGAGCTGGTCGACGGCCGCCCGGTGCGCACGCGGCTGCCCGAGCTATGCGAGCAGCTCGGCGCGCTGGCCGAGCCCTACCGCGCGTGGGTGCGGCTGCACTACGTGTACCCGTACCCGCAGGTCGACGCGGTGCTGCCGCTGATGGCGTCGGGCCGCATCCTGCCGTACCTGGACGTGCCCTTCCAGCACTCGCACCCCGAGGTGCTCGCGCGCATGAAGCGCCCGGCCAGCGGTGAGCGCAACCTGGAGCGGCTCGCGCGCTGGCGCGAGCTGTGCCCGCAGCTGGTGCTGCGCTCGACCTTCATCGCCGGCTTCCCCGGCGAGACCGACGCGCAGTTCGAGCACCTGCTCGACTTCATCCGCGCGGCGCGCATCGACCGCGCCGGCTGCTTCGCCTATTCGCCGGTGCAGGGCGCGGCGGCGAACGCGCTGGACGGCGCGTTGCCCGACGCGGTTCGGGAGCAGCGGCGTGCGGTCTTCATGGCGGTGGCCGAAGCGGTGTCCGCCGCCAAGCTGCGCGAGCGCATCGGCGCGACGATGCAGGTGCTGGTCGACCACGCGCCGGCGCTGGGCCGGCGCGGCGCGGTCGGGCGTTCCTATGCCGACGCGCCCGAGATCGACGGCAGCGTCAGGCTGCTGCCGCCGCGCAAGGCATCGACGGTGCTGCGCCAGGGAGCCTTCGTGCGCGCGCGCATCGTCGAGGCCGATGGCCACGATCTCGTCGCCGAAGCCGTCTGAGCCATTGCCCAGGAGACACGAGCCCGATGTCCAAGCCGCCGCTGAGCACCACGCTGATCCACCACCCGTACCGACCACCGGAGGGCTTCGCGGCGCCGCAGCCCGGCGTGTTCAAGGCGTCGACCGTGTTCTTCGCGAACGTCGCGGCGCTGCAGGCGCGCGACTGGAAGGAGCGCAACGGCTACACCTACGGGCTGCACGGCACGCCGACGACCTTCCTGCTCGAGGAGCGGATCGCCACGCTCGAGGGCGGGCGGCACACGCTGCTGCTGCCCAGCGGGCTGGTGGCGATCGCGCTGGTGGACCTGGCGCTGCTCGCGCGCGGCGACGAAGTGCTGATCCCCGACAACGCCTACGGTCCGGGCCTGGAGCTGGCGCGCCAGGAGCTGGCGCGCTGGGGCATCGGCCACCGGCGCTACGACCCGGCCGATCCGGCGGCGCTGGCGGCGATGATCGGCCCGGCGACCAAGCTGCTGTGGCTGGAGGCGCCGGGTTCGGTCACGCTCGAGTTCCCCGACCTGCCGGCGCTGGCGCGCGTGGCGCGCGCGCGCGGCCTGACCAGCGTGCTCGACAACACCTGGGGTGCGGGGGTGGCCTTCGACGCCTTCGACCTGGGCGACGGCCTGGGCGTGGACATCAGCGTGCACGCGCTGACCAAGTACCCGTCGGGCGGCGGCGACCTGCTGATGGGCGCGGTGACCACGCGCGACGACGCGCTGCACCTGCGCTTGAAGGCCGCGCACATGCGGCTGGGCTTCGGCGTCGGCGCCAACGACGTCGAGGCGGTGCTGCACGCGCTGCCGTCGCTGGCGCTGCGCTACGCCGCGCAGGACCAGGCCGGCCGCACGCTCGCGCGCTGGTGGCAGGGCCAGCCGCAGGTCAGCGCGGTGCTGCATCCGGCGCTGCCCGAGTCGCCCGGCCACGCGCACTGGGCGCGGCTGTGCTCGCAGGCGGCGGGGCTGTTCACGGTGTGGTTCGACGAGCGCCATCCGCCCGCGCGGGTGCACGCGTTCTGCGACGCGCTGCGCTGCTTCAGGCTCGGCTACTCGTGGGCCGGGCCGGTGAGCCTGGCGGTGCCCTACGACCTGGCCGTGATCCGCCCCGACGGCCGCAGGCGCGGCACGCTGGTGCGCTTCTCGCTCGGGCTGGAGGACGTGGCCGACCTGCAGGCCGACTGCGAGCAGGCGCTGCGCGCGGCCTTCGGCGGCGGCTGAAGGCCGCGCGCCGGCTGGCGGGCCGCAGCCGGCGCCGCTGCGCGGTGCCGTCGTGGTGCCGCTCAGGCCTTGGGCTTGGACGACACCTTGTGGCGCATCAGCCGCGCGTGCTCGCGCTGCCAGTCGCGCTTCTTCTCGGTCTCGCGCTTGTCGTGCGCGGCCTTGCCCTTGGCCAGCGCGAGCTCGACCTTCACGCGCCCGCCCTTGTAGTGCAGGTTCAGCGGCACCAGCGTGTAGCCGCGCTGCTCGACCTTGCCGATCAGCCGCCGGATCTCGTCCTTGTGCATCAGCAGCTTGCGGGTGCGCTCGGGCTCGGGCTGCACGTGCGTGGACGCGCTGGGCAGCGGGTTGATCCGGCAGCCGATCAGGTACAGCTCGCCGTCGCGGATCACGACGTAGCCGTCGGTGAGCTGCACCTGGCCGGCGCGGATCGCCTTGATCTCCCAGCCGGCGAGCACGATGCCGGCCTCGAAGCGTTCCTCGAGGTGGTAGTCGAAGCGGGCGCGGCGGTTGTCGGCGATCGTGGGCATGGTGCAAAGGCGCGGGGGCCGCGAGAGCGGCCCCCTACAATCGTTTGCATTGTATGAAGCACGTGAACCGGTCGGTACTGCTGTGGTACACGCCGCGCGAGATGTACGACCTGGTCACCGCCGTCGCCGACTACCCGCGCTTCCTGCCCTGGTGCGAGCGCGCGCAGGTGGTGCAGCAGCACGACGACGGCGTCACCGCGCGCATCGCGCTGGCCTATGCGGGCGTGCACTACACCTTCACCACGCGCAACGAGCACGTGCCCGGCGAGTCGGTGGTGGTGCGGCTGGTCGATGGCCCGTTCTCGCTGCTCGACGGCACCTGGCGGTTCCGCCCGATCGGCCGCCCCGGTGAAGAGGTCAAGGCCTCGCGGATCGAGTTCGACCTGCGCTACGCGTTCTCGAGCAAGGCGCTCGAGACCGTGCTCAGCCCGGTGTTCGACCGCGTGGCCAACACCTTCGTCGATTCGTTCGTGAGCCGCGCCGAGGCGGTCTACGGCGCACGCTGAACGGGCAGCGCGCGATGCGTGTCGAAGTCGTGCACTGCGCAGCCCCCGACCGCGTCGACGCGGTGACGGTCGAGCTGCCCGCCGGCGCGCGCGTGCGCGACGCGATCGACGCGTCGGGCGTGGTCGGCCGCCAGCGCCTGGATCCGTCCGCGCTGTGCGCCGGCGTGTGGGGGCGGGTGCAACCGCTGGACGCGCCGCTGCGCGACGGCGACCGGGTCGAGCTCTACCGGCCGCTGAAGGTGGACCCGAAGCAGGCGCGGCGGCAGCGCCAGCGGCGCCAGCTTCGCGGCGCCGGGCAGCCGGGCGGCGCGCCGCCGCAGGTCGACGACTCGGGTTGAACCGGCCCGCGCAGGCCGTAGCGCGCGGCGCTCAGCGGCAGTCGCTGGCGATGATGCCGCGAGCGCGCTGCGCTTCCTGCGCGCGCTGCGCGTCGCTGAGGAACTCGCGCTCGCCGTTGGCGTTCATGCGCACCATGCGCTGGCCGCTGTCGAGCATCGCCAACTGGTCGCGCGCGCGCTGGCAGTTGTCGCGGCGCAGCGCGGCGGTCTTGGCTTCATCGGCCTTGCGCTGCTGCGCCTGTTCCTGCTCGGCGCGGCGCTTGCGCTCCTCGAGCTCGGGGTCGGTCACCGCCTTGGCGGCCGCGCCGCTGGCTGCTGCCGCCGGCGCCGACGCGGCGGCCGCAGCCGGTGCAGCGACGCGCGGCGGGTCGGGGCGCTGCAGCACGTCCTTGTCGGGCACCTCGCGCGGCGGCGGCAGGTCGCTGATGACGACCCGGCCGTTGGCGTCGCGCCACTTCCACTGGGCCTGCGCAGGCACGGCGAGCAGCGCCAGCGCGACCGCGGCGAGCACCGCGGCGACGCCGGTGCTCATGGTGCGGGTGGCGGGGGGCGGGCGAAGCAGCATCCGGCCAGTGTAGTGCGCGGTTGCGCGCCGGCGCTGTGCAGCCTGTCACGGCCGCCGGCGGTGGGCAGGGCGCCATTTCTATAATCGTTCTTTGCCTGTGGAGCCCCTTGCATGCGCCTGATCGGCAAAGCGCTCACCTTCGACGACGTGTTGCTGGTGCCCGCGCACTCCACGGTGTTGCCGCGCGACACCGTCCTGGCCACCCGGCTGACCCGCAACATCCCGCTGAACCTGCCGCTGGTGTCGGCGGCGATGGACACCGTGACCGAGTCGCGGCTGGCGATCGCGATCGCGCAGGAGGGCGGCATCGGCATCGTGCACAAGAACATGCCGCCCGCGCAGCAGGCGGCCGAGGTCGCGCGCGTGAAGCGCTACGAGTCGGGCGTGCTGCGCGACCCGATCACGATTACCCCCGAGGTGACCGTGCGACGGGTGCTGGAGCTGTCGGAGCTGCACGGCATCTCCGGCTTCCCGGTGCTGCAGGGGCGCACGGTGGTGGGCATCGTGACCAACCGCGACCTGCGCTTCGAGACGCGGATGGACGCGCCGGTCAGCGCGATCATGACGCCGCGCGAGCGGCTGGTGACCGTCGGCGAGCACGCCAGCCTCGAGGACGGCAAGGCGCTGATGCACCGCCACAAGCTCGAGCGCGTGCTGGTCGTCAACGACGCGTTCGAGCTGTGCGGGCTGATGACGGTGAAGGACATCACCAAGCAGACGACCTTCCCGAACGCGGCGCGCGACGGCTTCGGCAAGCTGCGCGTGGGCGCCGCGGTCGGCGTGGCCGAGGGCACCGACGAGCGGGTCGAGCTGCTGGTCAAGGCCGGGGTCGACACGATCGTGGTCGACACCGCGCACGGCCACAGTGCCGGCGTGCTCGGCCGCGTGCGCTGGGTGAAGAAGAACTTCCCCGGCGTCGACGTGATCGGCGGCAACATTGCCACCGGGGCGGCGGCGCTGGCGCTGGTCGAGGCCGGCGCCGACGCGGTCAAGGTCGGCATCGGGCCGGGCTCGATCTGCACCACCCGCATCGTCACCGGCATCGGCGTGCCGCAGATCACCGCGATCGACGAAGTCGCGAAGGCGATCCGGGGCAGCGACGTGCCGCTGATCGCCGACGGCGGCATCCGTTACTCGGGCGACCTGGCCAAGGCGATCGCCGCCGGCGCGCACTCCGCGATGCTCGGCAGCACCTTCGCCGGCACCGAGGAGGCGCCGGGCGAGGTGGTGCTGTACCAGGGCCGCAGCTACAAGAGCTACCGCGGCATGGGCTCGCTCGGCGCAATGGCGCAGGGCTCGGCCGACCGCTACTTCCAGGATGGCGCCGACACCACCAGCATGGCCAAGCTGGTGCCCGAGGGCATCGAAGGCCAGGTGCCGTACAAGGGACCGATGGTCGGCGTGGTCTTCCAGATGGCCGGCGGCCTGCGCGCGGCAATGCACTACTGCGGCTGCGCGACGATCGCGGAGCTGCACGAGCGCAGCGCCTTCGTCGAGGTGACCGCCGCCGGCATGCGCGAGAGCCACGCGCACGACGTGCAGATCACCAAGGAAGCGCCGAACTACCGGCTCGAATGACGCTGCGCAGCGCACCCGCCGCGGACGCTGCAGGGCCCGCTTCGCCGCCGGCGGCTGCGCCGGAGCCGGGCGGCGCGGCCCCGCGCCGCCCGGCAATGCCCTTCATCATGCTGACGGTGCTGATCGACATGGTGTCGATCGGCCTGATCGTGCCGGTGCTGCCGCTGATGGTGGGCGAGTTCACGCCGTCGGCCAGCGAGCAGACCTACTGGTTCGGCGTGGTCGCGTTCAGCTTCGGCCTGGCCAACTTCTTCGCGTCGCCGGTGCTGGGCGCGCTGTCCGACCGCTACGGGCGCCGGCCGGTGCTGCTGCTGGGCTTCAGCGGGCTGGCGCTGAGCTTCATCGGCACCGGGCTGGCGACCGCGCTGTGGGTGCTGATCGCGGTGCGGCTGGCCAGCGGCGCGCTGCAGAGCAACGTGGCGGTGGCCAACGCCTACGTCGCCGACATCACGCCGCCGCAGGAGCGCGCGCGCCGCTTCGGGCTGATCGGCGCGATGTTCGGGCTGGGCTTCATCCTCGGGCCGGTGACCGGCGGGCTGCTCGGAGCGATCAACCTGCGGCTGCCCTTCTTCGTGGCCGGCGGCCTGGCGATCCTGAACGGCCTGTACGGCTGGCTGGTGCTGCCGGAGTCGCTGCCGCCGCAGCAGCGCCGCCCCTTCGAGTGGCGGCGCGCCAACCCGCTGGCCGCGCTCGCGGGCCTGAGCCGGCTGCAGGGCGTGGGCCCGCTGGTGGTGGTGATCGCGCTGGCGACGCTGTCGCAGTTCATGCTGCACACCAGCTGGGTGCTGTACACGACCTTCAAGTTCGGCTGGGGGCCGGCGCAGAACGGCTGGTCGCTGTTCGCGGTGGGGATCATGTCGGCGCTGGTGCAGGGCGTGCTGCTCAAGCACCTGCTCGAGCGCTTCAGCCCGAAGCGCATCGCCGCGGTCGGGCTGATCGGCTCGTCGCTGACCTACCTGGGCTTCGGCGCGGCCAGTCAGGGCTGGATGATGTTCGTGGTGATCGTCGCCGGCACGCTGATCGGTGGCGGCGCGATGGCCTCGATCAACAGCCTGGTGTCCAACGCCGCCGACGGCCGCAGCCAGGGGCAGACGATGGGCTCGGTCGCGTCGCTGAACAGCATGATGGCGGTGCTGGCGCCGACGATCGCCGCGCCGCTGCTCGGCGTGGTGTCCGAGCGGCCGGCGGGCGACCCGTGGATCGGCCTGCCGTTCTACTTCTGCGCGCTGCTGCAGGCGATCGGCGCGACCCTCGCGATCACCCACTTCCGCCGCCAGCGCGCACTGCTCGCCGCGGCGGCGCCCTGAGCCGGACCATGCACGACAAGATCCTGATCCTCGACTTCGGCTCGCAGCTCACGCAGCTGATCGCGCGGCGCGTGCGCGAGGCGCGCGTGTACTGCGAGATCCACCCGCACGACGTCGACGACGCCTTCGTGCGCGCGTTCGCGCCCAAGGCGGTGATCCTGTCGGGCAGCCACGGCAGCACCTACGCCGACCAGCAGCTGCGCGCGCCGCAGGCGGTCTGGGCGCTGGGCGTGCCGGTGCTGGGCATCTGCTACGGCATGCAGACGATGGCAGTGCAGCTGGGCGGCCAGGTGCAGTGGAGCGACCAGCGCGAGTTCGGCCCCGCGCAGGTGCGCGCACGCGGCCACACCCGGCTGCTCGAGGGCATCCAGGACGCAACCAACCCGCAGGGCCACGGTCTGCTCGACGTGTGGATGAGCCACGGCGACAAGGTCACCGAACTGCCGCCGGGCTTCAGGCTGATGGCCAGCACCGACAGCTGCCCGATCGCGGCGATGGCCGACGAGGCGCGCGGCTACTACGCGCTGCAGTTCCATCCCGAAGTCACGCACACGCGCCAGGGCAGCGCGATCCTGCGGCGCTTCGTGCTCGAGGTCGCCGGCGCGAAGCCCGACTGGGTGATGCGCGACCACGTCGACGAGGCGGTGGCCGCGATCCGCGCGCAGGTGGGCGCCGACCAGGTGATCCTCGGGCTGTCCGGCGGCGTCGACTCCAGCGTCGCCGCCGCGCTGATCCACCGCGCGATCGGCGCGCAGCTGACCTGCGTGTTCGTCGACCACGGTCTGCTGCGCCTGAACGAGGCGCAGCTGGTGCTGGACATGTTCGCGCGGCGGCTGCAGCTGAAGGTGGTGCACGTCGACGCGAGCAAGCAGTTCCTCGGCCGGCTGCAGGGCGTGGCCGAGCCGGAGGCCAAGCGCAAGATCATCGGCCGCGAGTTCGTCGAGGTGTTCCAGGCCGAGGCGAAGAAGATCGAAGGCGCGAAGTGGCTGGCGCAGGGCACGATCTACCCGGACGTGATCGAGTCGGGCGGCGCCAAGACCGGCAAGGCGACGACGATCAAGAGCCACCACAACGTCGGCGGCCTGCCCGAAACGCTCGGCTTGAAGCTGCTGGAGCCGCTGCGCGACCTGTTCAAGGACGAGGTGCGCGAACTCGGCGTCGCGCTGGGCCTGCCGCGCGAGATGGTCTACCGCCATCCGTTCCCCGGCCCGGGCCTGGGGGTGCGCATCCTCGGCGAAGTCAGGCGCGAGTACGCCGAGCTGCTGCGCCGCGCCGACGCGATCTTCATCGACGAGCTGCGCCGCGCGATCGACGAACGCAGCGGCAAGTCCTGGTACGACTTGACGAGCCAGGCCTTTGCCGTCTTCCTTCCGGTCAAAAGCGTCGGCGTGATGGGCGACGGCCGCACCTACGATTACGTGGTCGCGCTGCGCGCGGTGCAGACCAGCGACTTCATGACCGCCGACTGGGCCGAATTGCCGTACACGCTGCTGAAGAAGGTCAGCAGCCGCATCATCAACGAGGTGCGCGGCATCAACCGCGTGGTCTACGACGTGAGCAGCAAGCCGCCGGCGACGATCGAGTGGGAATGATTCGGCGTCTTTCAGGGTCTATCGAGGCCTGTCGAAAAGTTCAGCTAAGTCATTGTCAATCATAGGAAATGTCTGTCGAGGTCTGTCGGCATCTATCGGTGGGATGCCTTTCGGTTTGACGGTAAATCTGACGGTAGAAATCTGCGACCGGATGGCTCCAAAGTTTTTACCGTCAGATCAAAGCGAAGCTTGACGGTAAAAAAGGTGGCAAGTAATATATGTAAATCAAGCGCTTAGCGAACTTGTAGCCACCGTTTTGGCGTGACGGTAAAATTCCTCCGAGAGGAGGGACCGCCGATGCTGTCCGATGGCA
>CAZKCJ010000086.1:0-4979 GCA_964550885.1 uncultured Rubrivivax sp.
CTGCGGCAGCTTGCAGGCAGCGCTCTGTCGCCCACCGTTGCGCTGGATCCTGCTCGCCGGTGCATTGCGGCCGCTGCCGCGAAGTCGCCGCCTCGGCGGCGGCCTCGCCACGCGACCTACCGCCGCGGCGCCGCCGCCGGCGCGGGCGCGGCGACGCCGGTCGGGCGCAGCGTGCCTGCTGCAGCGCGGGCCGCGCGCGTGCGCGCGGTGCGCGTGCGCCAGGCCCACCCCAGCCGCCAGCCCAGCAGCGCGGCGACGATCACGGCGTAGACCGAGACCTCGGCGAAGTCGTGCTTGGCGCTGCGCACCCAGTAGAAGTGCAGCAGTGCGAGCAGCGCGATCGCGTACACCAGCCGGTGCAGCCGCTGCCAGCGCGCGGCGCCGAGCGCGCGGATCGCGCGGTTGAACGAGGTCGACGCCAGCAGCAGCAGCCCGAGCAGCGCGAGCGCGCCCACCAGCACGAACGGCCGCTTGCCGACGTCGCGCACGATCCGCGCGGCGTCGAAGCCCAGATCCAGCCACGCGTAGGCCAGGAAGTGCAGCAGCGCGTAGAAGAAGGTGAACAGCCCCAGCATCCGCCGCCAGCGGGCGACCGCGGTCCAGCCGCTCAGCTGGCGCAGCGGCGTGATCGCCAGCGTCACGCACAGCAGCCGCAGCGTCCAGTCGCCGGTGCCGCGGATCAGCGCCTCGGCCGGGTTCGCGCCCAGCCGGTCGGCGATCGCCGCGTACAGCAGCCAGGTGACGGGCGCGAGCGCGAGCGCGCCCAGCAGCGGCTTGACCAGCGGGTGCGCGAGCCGCGCGTTCGCCCGGTTGCGCATCGGTGCGCCGGCGGCGGCCGCGGCTCAGTACTCGCGCGCCAGGTCCAGCCCCGCGTACAGCTGGCCGACCTGGGCGGCGTAGCCGTTGAACATCAGCGTCGGCCGCTTGCGGGTGAACAGCCCGTCCTCGCCGATGCGGCGCTCGGTCGCCTGGCTCCAGCGCGGATGGTCGACCTTCGGGTTCACGTTCGCGTAGAAGCCGTACTCGTTGGCCGCGGCCAGGTGCCAGCTGGTCATCGGCCGCTTCTCGACGAAGCGGATGCGCACCAGCGACTTGCCCGACTTGAAGCCGTACTTCCACGGCACCACCACCCGCAGCGGCGCGCCGTTCTGGTTGGGCAGCACTTCGCCGTAGAGCCCGAAGGCGAGCAGCGTCAGCGGGTGCATCGCCTCGTCCAGGCGCAGCCCCTCGATGTACGGCCAGGCCAGCACCGACGAGCGCACGCCGGGCATCTGCTTGGCATCGGCCAGCGTGTAGTACTCGACGTACTTCGCGTTGCCGGTGGGCTCGACCCGGCGGATCAGCTCGGCCAGCGAGTAGCCGACCCACGGGATCACCATCGACCAGCCCTCGACGCAGCGCAGCCGGTACACGCGCTCCTCCATCGGCGCGAGCTTGAGCAGCACGTCCAGGTCCCAGGTGCCGGGCTTGCGCACCTCGCCGTCGACGGCCACGGTCCACGGCCGGGTCTTCAGGCTCACAGCGCGCCGCGCCGGGTCGGCCTTGTCGGTGCCGAACTCGTAGAAGTTGTTGTAGCCGGTCACCTCGGCGTAGGGTGTGGCCGGCTCCATCGTCACCGCGCCGCTGACTTCGCTGCTGCGTCCGGGCAGCGGCGCCAGCTTGCCGGGCGCGGCCGGCGGCGCGACGGCGAACGCCGGGCCGAAGGCGCCGGCAGCAGCGGCGGCTGCCGCCTGTGCGAGCAGCCGCCGCCGCTGCGCGAACACCGCCGGCGGCGTGACCGGCTCGTCGCGTGGGGGGCCGAAGCCCCGGTCCTGGATCAAGTGCATGCGGCCTCCGCGGCGCGCGGGCTGCGCGAACCGGATCGATTCTGGTCGAGTCGCCGGCGCGCCGCAGTCGCGCGCTGCGGCGCCCCTGCGCGGCGATCGACTACGGCGTCGGCTGCGCGCGGCGCCGCGTCACCAGCTGCGCACGCGCCCGGTGTCGACGTGCACGAAGCGGCTCGCCGGGTAGTAGCCGACGCCGCCGGCGCGCAGCGCGAGCGCCGCCTCGCGCAGCTCGGCCAGCGCAACCCCGGGCAGCCGCACGTCGAGCGCGCGGCCCTGCAGGTGCAGGCTGTTCTTCGCGACGCCGCCGCCGCGCGTCGCGCGCAGCTGCGCGTTGGTGCGCGCGCAGCGGTAGCCGGAGATGATCTCGAACGCGCCGCGCGCGCCCAGCTGCCGCTGCAGCTGGTGCAGCTGGTCGTACAGCAGCGGGTCGATGTGGCCGACTTCGCCGCTGTAGTGGTCGCGCAGGAAGGTATCGAGCCGGCCGAGCGCCGCCGGCAGGTAGCGGTCGTCGACCGCGTAGACCAGCTCGATCCGCTCCTGCGTGTGCGTGTGGTGCAGCGCGAGGCGGCGCTCGCCGGCCATTGCCGCGCGCGCCGGCGCGCTCAGCACTGTGCCGACGGCGCCGGCGGCGAGCAGGCGCGCACCCTGGCGCAGGAAGCGGCGGCGGCAGGCGGGATCGGTCATCGGGGCTCCTTCGCGGGCTCGGCGGGCGCGCGCATTGTCCACGCCAGCGGCGCGCGCCGGCGCAGCGCGTCGTCGAGCACCCGGTCCAGCCCGTACAGGTCGTCGAAAAAGTACGCCTGGCCCTGCTTGACCAGCGCGGTGCCGTAGGCGATCAGCACCGGCAGCGGCTGCGCGAGCCGCACCGTCGACGGCGTGCCGCGCTGCATCGCCGCGCGGATGCGCGGCTCGGTCCACTCGGGCATCGGCGCGAGCACGAAGGTGGCCAGCGCCACCGGCTGCTCGACGCGCACGCAGCCATGGCTGAAGTCACGTCGCGGCCGTGCGAACAGATCGACCGACGGCGTGTGGTGCAGGTAGATGTTGTCGCGGTTGGGCAGCACGAACTTGATGTCGCCGAGCGCGTTGCGCGGCCCCGGGCGCTGGCGGATCCGCCACCGGCCGGCGAGTACCTCGTCCAGCCCCTGCGTCGACAGCTGGTCGACCACGCGCCCGTCGGCGGTGACGAACTCGTAGCCGTCGCGCGCCCAGCGCGCCGGGTCGCGCCGCAGCTTGGGTACCGTCTCGCTGCGCGCGATCGACGGCGGCACGTTCCAGTACGGGCTGAACTCGATCGCGCGCATCGGCTCGACGAACACCGGCGTGCGCGTGTCGAACGCGCGGCCGACCACCACCCGCATCTCGCGCTGCACGCTGACCTGGCCGTCGCGCACGTCGTAGGCGCGCAGCACGAACTCGGGCAGGTTGACGACGATCATCCGCGGCCCCAGCTCCAGCGGCGTCCAGCGCAGCCGCTCGAGCGTCAGCTCGATCTGGCGCACTCGCCGCGCCGGCGCGACCTGCAGCTGCGCGTAGGTCGCGCGCCCGATCACGCCGTCGGGCTCCAGCCCGTGGCGGCGCTGGAACGCGCGCAGCGCGTCGACCAGTGCGCCGTCGAAGGCGCCGGGCACGGCGGCGTCGGGCGCCAGGTCGCCGAGCGCGGTCAGCCGCGCAGCCAGCAATCCCGTGCCCGCCCACGGCTGGCCGGGCGCGAGCTTGCCGGCGGCGCCACCCGGCAGCGGCGGCAGCGGCTCGCGCCAGGCCGGGTGGCCGACCAGCCCGCGGTAGTGCGCGAGCAGCGTGCGCAGCGCGCGGTACAGCGGCAGCCGCGGCTGCGCCGCCTGCACCGCCGCCGCGAGCTGCCCGCTGCGCAGCGCCGCCTGCAGCGCGGCGGCGGCGTCGAAGGGCGGCGGCGGGTCGTAGTCGCTGCGCACCCGGCGCGGCTCCACCCGGCCGCGCCGCAGGTCCGACAGGTAGCGCTCGAAGGCCAGGCTCAGACCCTGCTCGAGCTGCCCGATCGTCGCCGCGTCCGGCGCGGCACCGGCGGCGGCGGCCAGCGCCTGCTGCAGCGGCGCGGCCGCGTAGTCGCGCGGCTCCAGGCCCTCGGCCGCCGCGTCGGCGAGCAGCGCGACCGCCTGCAGCGCGGCGGCGCCGGGGCGCGGCCCGTCAAACCAGCGCGGCGACACCGCGGCGGCCGCGTTGCCGGCGAGCGCCCAGCCCAGCAGGAGGACCGTGGCCCAGGCCAGCAGCCGCACCCGCCACCGCACGGGCGGCCGCGCCGGCTGCGGGCCGCGGCGGCCAGCGCCGGCGCCGCGATGCCGCGCTTGCGCGAGCGACGCGGGCGCGGCGCCGGCCGCGATCGCAGGCAGCGCGTGCATGGCGAACGGCAGCGCCGCGGTGCGCGTCACCACGTCCACGCAAGCCCGACGAGGCCGGCGACCAGCGCGACCGGCCCGAGCAGCGCGCGCACCCAGAACAGGAACCAGAAGTAGCCCGGCCGTTGGTCGCGCCGGATCGGTCCGCGCGGCCCGCCGCGGCCCGAGAGCGTCACGCCGCTACGCAACTGCGCGTATGCGCTCCAGCTCAGCACCGCGCCGACGAGAACGCAGCCGGCGGCCAGCGCCAGCCCGGTCATCGCCGCCACCGGCGCGCGCCTGCAGTGCGAGCCGTGCAGGCCGGTCCGCGCGGCGCGGCAGCCGCACGCCGCGGCATCTGCCGGCCGGCCTGAGCTGCGGAGCGCGGCCACGCACCGCGGCGCATAGGCCAGGCGCGGCTGGCCGCGCTGCGCCGGCTGGCCGACGGCGGCTGACGCTCGCGGCTCGGCCTTGGTGCCACCAGGCCAGCAGCCGCGCCGCGCCGTACCACGCAAGCCCGAGCAGCGCCGCCAACGGCCCCCACAGCATGGCCGTGCCGCCCGGCTCGGCCGCCACCATCGCGACCACCACCACATCGGCGGAAAGCCCGCGCGCCAGCGCCCCCAGCAGCGTCGATTTCCCCACGCCCGAGCCCGCGAACAGCCCGATCCGCTGCCCGCGCACGATCGGCAGCAGCGTGTCGAACACCGCCAGCCCGCTGTCGAGCCGTGCCCCCAGCCGCTTGCGCGCGGTTGCGGGCGGCGGGGGCGCGCGATACCGCCGGTCCTCGTGCCCCGAA
>CAZKCJ010000086.1:4989-10168 GCA_964550885.1 uncultured Rubrivivax sp.
CCGATCGCCGCCACGCCCAGCAGCATGTGCAGCTTGTAGCGCTTGCCGGTGGCCTGGATCGTGGTCGGCGGCGTGTGTTGCGTGACGATGCTCCGGCGCAGGCGGCATGGCGCCCATCATGCCCGCGCTTGCGCGACGCGCAAAGCCCTTGCGCCGCGCGCACCGCGCCACGCTGCGGCAAACCGGTATGCGGGGCGCCGTGGCGGCCGCGCGCGCATGCTGCGCGCATGACCGATCTGGTGTCGATCGAGGTAAGCGGCGCATAGTAGTTTCAAACGGCCTCGGGATGCCGACGGCCGCTGCGGCGGCGGCATCAGTGCGCCGGTTCTGGATAGGCGCAACGCAGCGCTGTGGCAACCCGATGCAGCTTCAGGTCGCGTGTCCAGAGTCTTGTTCCCGCGGTCAACGCCACCGAGGCCAGCAGATGAACGTCGACGTACCCGATGCCCTTGCCGTGCAGGGCATGACGTTCGATGAAGTGCAGCACCTCGACGCCCTGGGCCACCACCGCCGCGGGCAGATCCTGCAGCAGCCCGAGGATCGACTGGCGGTCGCGCAGGCTCCCGCACGCGATCTCCTCCACCACGAACGGATGCATCACGACGGCCGAACGCGCCAGCAGGTCGACTAGCCGTCGCCAATAACCTGCCCGATGCCTGGCTGGCCGCCGCTGCCGTCCACCAGGGTGAACACGTGGTCAGTTTCGACGCCGACTTCAAGCGGCTGCTGCCAAGAGCGCAGTTCACGTTGCTGTCCAGCTGAGCGGCCCGACAGCGGCTGCGCAGCTCGAGCCGGCCGACCCTCATCGCATCAGCGCAAGCTGCACCTGCCGATGCGCCAGAGACCGCGGCCTCGGCCCGAGCGGGCTCGCCGGCGCCGAGGTTCTGGCCCACCAGCGTGGCCGCGGCGTTGGACATGCCCCAGGCCGGCATCAACGTGAACATCCCCAGCCGGATCGTGATCGCACCGGCCACCGCGTCGCTGCCGATCGCCGCGAGGATCCAGCGCATGTCCGTCACGCGCGCGGTACCGGCCCGGCCGCCGCGTGCTGAAACGCGGCGCACGGCGGCTGCATCAAATGGGCAGGACGGCTCGCACCGCAACCGCAGCCCCGGCTCCTGCCCGCCAGCCTCCCGCCCCGCAACCGTCATCCAGGAGAACCATCATGTCCGCATCCATCGCCCTTTCGCCGTCCCCGCTGCAGCGCGCGGTGCGCGCCGTCGTCGCTGCCGCCTTCGTCGGCCTGTCCTTCAGCTCCAGTGTCGCGATCGCTCACGACGGGCCGCATGCGCAACAGGTGGTGTGCGGCGGCGAGGCCGCCAAGCTGCACGACGCGATGCGCACGCTATGGGCGCAGCACATGGAGTGGACCTACGCGGCGGTCACCGCGTTCGCCACCGGCTCACCCGCGTTCGACGCGACCGCCGCGCGGCTGATGGCCAACCAGGCCGACATCGGCAACGCGATCAAGCCGTTCTACGGCGAGCAGGCCGCCAGCGCGCTGACCAAGCTGCTGCAGGAGCACATCGCCGGCGCGGTCGCGGTCGTCAAGGCGGCGAAGGCAGGCGACAAGCCGGCGCTGGACAAGAACATCGCCGCGGCCTACGCCAACGCGCAGCAGATCGCCGACTTCCTCGCCGCCGCGAACAAGCACTGGCCGCAGGCGACGGTGCGCGACATGCTCAAGGGCCACATCGACACCACGCTCGTGTACGCGACCTCGCTGCTGCAGGGCCGCTACGCCGACGGCATCGCCGAGTACGGCAAGGCGGAGGCGCACATGCTGATGCTCGCCGACGCGCTGACGAGCGGGCTCGTCGCCGCCTTCCCCGAAAAGTTCGCGGGCTGATGCGTCGCTGACCGCCATGAGCACCGACCTCGCGATCCCCGCGCTGCGCAGCGACGCGGCCCCTGTGCTGCGCACCGACGCAGTCTCTGCGCTGCGTCCGCAGGCAGCCGCCGCCCAGCAGCCGGCATCGGCCCGCATCCGCCGCCGGCTGCGCGAGGCGGGGCAGCGCTTCCACGCCAACGACAACATCGCCGCCTTCGTTCGCGCGGGCGAGCTCGACGAGTTGCGCGCCGAGGTGCAGGCGCACCTGCGCGCGGCGCTCAATGCGCTCGTGATCGACACCGCACACGACCACAACACGGCCGACACCGCGCGCCGCGTCGCGAAGATGTTCGTCGACGAGGTGTTCGCTGGCCGCTACCAGCCGCCGCCGGCGGTGACGAGCTTTCCGAACGTTGCGCAGTTGAACGAGCTGATGATCGTCGGCCCGATCGCGGTGCGCAGCGCCTGCTCGCACCACCTGTGCCCGATCCTCGGCCGCGTCTGGGTCGGCGTGCTGCCGAACGCGGCGTCGGACCTGATCGGCCTGTCGAAGTACGCGCGGCTCGCCGACTGGGTGATGAGCCGGCCGCAGATCCAGGAGGAGGCGGTCGTGATGCTCGCCGACGAAATCGAGCGCCGGGTGCGCCCCGACGGCCTCGCGGTCGTGATGCAGGCGGACCACTTCTGCATGCACTGGCGCGGCGTCAAGGACGAGCATTCGCAGATGACGAACTCGGTGATGCGCGGCGCGTTTCTGAAGGACGCGAGCCTGCGGCGCGAGTTCCTCGAGCTGATGGCGCGCGGTGCGCACGGATGAGCGCGAAGCCCCGCCCTGCCCAGCCGCGCCGCGGCGGCCGACCGGCCGGCCTGCGTTGCAGCGAGCGCATACCCGCGGCGCAGGCACGGCGGCCGCATCGGCGCCAGAATCGGCCACCACCCAGGACGAGGAGCGCACGCTGATGTCCGCGATCCCCCTGCCCGCCCGGGCGCCGGTGTCGGCGCGCACGGCCGAAGACGAACTGGTCGCGCGCGCCGCCGCCGGCGAAGGCGCGGCCTTCGAAGTGCTGATGCGCCGCCACAACCGGCTGCTGTACCGCACCGCGCGCAGCATCCTGAAGGACGACGCCGAGGCCGAGGACGCGGTGCAGGACGGCTACCTGCGCGCGTGGCGCGCGCTGCCGGAGTTTCGCGCGCAGAGCAAGTTGTCGACGTGGCTCGTGCGCATCGTCGCCAACGAGGCGCTCGCGCGGCTGCGCCGCACGAGCGCAGCCGTGATCCCGCTGGAGGCCGCAATGACCTCGACCGAACCCGACACCCAGGCCGCCTTCACCGCAGCCCCGGAACACGGCCCCGAGCCGACGCTGGCGCGCGCGCAGGTGCGCGCGCTGCTGGAGACGCGCATCGACCTGCTGCCCGAGATCTACCGCAGCGTGTTCATGCTGCGTGCGGTCGAGGAGCTGAGCGTCGACGAGGTCGCGCAGGTGCTGGACCTGCCCGAGGCAACGGTGCGCACGCGCTTCTTCCGCGCCCGCGCGCTGCTGCGCGAGGGCCTGGCCGGCGAGATCGACCACGCGCTCGGCGAGGTGTTCGCCTTCGACGGCGCGCGCTGCGACCGCATCGTCGCCAACGTGCTCGCGCGCGCCCGCGCCGAAGGGCTGAACAGCGACGACTCGAATCCGCCCTGAAGCGGCCGTCACCTGCGCCGCGCATTCGTCCCACCCCAACCCGGAGGATCCCGATGTCTTCGACCGTCCCTTCAGACACCGGCCCCGACCTGAGCCTCGGCGTCACGCTCGCCGACTTCGGCGACCGCAAGCTGCTGCGCGGCCACGTCGGCGACGAAGCGGTGCTGCTCGCCCACGTTGGCGACGAGGTGCTCGCCACCGGCGCCACCTGCACCCACTACGGCGGCGCGCTCGACCAGGGCCTGCTCGAAGGCGACACGGTGCGCTGCCCGCTGCACCACGCCTGCTTCTCGCTGCGCACCGGCGAGGCGATCAGCGCACCGGCCTTTGACCCGATCACCTGCTGGCAGGTCGAGCGCAAGGGCGAGCGCTACATCGTGCGCAAGCCGGCGCCGGCCGAAGCCTGGCCGACGCACGCGAGCCCAGGCGTGCCGCCCGAGCGGATCGTGATCGTCGGTGGCGGCGCGGCCGGCTTCGCCGCCGCCGAGATGCTGCGCCGGCGCGGCTATGCGGGCGCGCTGACGATGCTCAGCGCCGACGCCGACGCGCCGTGCGATCGCCCGAACCTGTCGAAGGACTACCTCGCCGGCAGCGCGCCGGAGGAGTGGATCCCGCTGCGCGGCGCCGACTTCTACGCCGAGCACAAGATCGACCTGCGCCTTGGCACCACCGCCGAGCGCATCGACGTCGTCGCGCGCAGCGTGGTGCTGAACGGTGGCGCGACGCTCGGCTGGGACCGGCTGCTGCTCGCGACCGGCGCCGAGCCGGTGCGGCTGCCGATTCCCGGCGCCGACCAGCCGCACGTCTTCGTGCTGCGCTCGCTCGCCGACAGCCGCGCGATCATCGCGCGCGCTGCCAGCGCGAAAGCCGCGGTCGTCCTCGGCTCGGGCTTCATCGGGCTCGAAGTCGCGGCCTCGCTCGCCGCGCGCGGCCTCGCGGTGCACGTGGTCTCGCTCGACGCACACCCGCTGGAACGCGTGCTCGGCGCGCAGCTCGGCGACTTCATCCGCACGCTGCACGAGGCGCACGGCGAGACCTTCCACATGGGCGCGTCGATCGCAGCGATCGACGCCGGCACGGTCAAGCTCAGCGACGGCACGCAGTTGGCCGCCGACCTCGTCGTGATCGGCGTCGGCGTCAAGCCGCGGCTCGCGCTGGCCGAAGTGGCCGGGCTGAAGCTCGATCGCGGCGTCGTCGTCGACCAGTTCCTGCAGACCTCGCAGCCGGGCATCTATGCGGCCGGCGACATCGCGGTCTGGCCGGGCGGCGCCGCCGGCCAGCCGATGCGCGTCGAGCACTGGGTGGTCGCCGAGCGCCAGGGCCAGGTCGCCGCGCACAACATGCTGGGCGCGCACGAGCCCTACCGCGACGTGCCCTTCTTCTGGAGCGCGCACCACGAGGTGACGATCCGCTACGTCGGCCACGCGCAGGCCTGGGACGAGATCCGCGTCGACGGCGACCTCGCCGCGCACGACTGCTCGGTGAGCTACCTGCAGGGCGGCAAGACGCTTGCAGTCGCGACCATCGGCCGCGACGCGCAGGCGCTGGCGCAGGCGCGGCGGATGATGGTCGGCGGCTAGCCGCCGCCGTGCGCGGGGTGCAGCGCATGCAGGCGCGGACCCGCCGCCGCCGGGCAGCGGCGCGCCCTGTGGCTCGGTCGGCG
>CAZKCJ010000087.1:0-5420 GCA_964550885.1 uncultured Rubrivivax sp.
CCCGGAGTACCGCACGCTGCCGATGGTCTGGTACGTGCCGCCGCTGTCGCCGATCACCGCCGCCGCCAACGCCGGCCAGGTCGGCACCAACGGCGAGATCCCCGACGTGAACCAGCTGCGCATCCCGGTGAAGTACCTGGCCAACCTGCTGACCGCCGGCGACACCCAGCCGGTGGTGCGCGCGCTGGAGCGCATGCTCGCGATGCGCGCGTACATGCGCGCCAAGCACGTCGACGGCCGCACCAACAGCGCGGCGATCGACCAGGTCGGGCTGGATGCGGCGACCGTCGAGGACATGTACCACGTGATGGCGATAGCCAACTACGAGGATCGCTTCGTGATCCCGACCACCCACCGCGAGTACGCGGAGAACGCGTTCAACGTGCGCGGCGGCTGCGGCTTCTCCTTCGGCAACGGCTGCAGCGAAGGCGTGACCGAGACCAGCCTGTTCGGCTCGGAGAAGAAGCGCACGATCCCGATCAAGGCGGAGGTGTAGATGTCCCACCCCGGTACAGCGCCTTCGGCGCTCCCCCTCGAGGGGTGCGAACCGGACGGGAAGCCGTCCCTGCGGACGGTTTCCCGCCTGCGAGCGCCGGCAGCGTCCTCGCTGCCGGCGACCCCTGCGGACCGGCAGAGCCGGAGCCGCGGTGTCCGCTCGACGGGGTGGGTGCGCGGCGACGGGCCGATGCAACTCCCGGGAGATTTTTCATGAGTCTGTTTGCCCCACCACGCTGCGCGTACACGTTGCGCGCGCTGGCGTGGCTGCTGCGCTACCCGGATGCGGCCTTGCGCGCGCACCTGGGCGAGCTGCGCTCGGCGCTGCACGCCGAGCGTGCGCTGAACGCCGGCCGGCTGGCCGAGGTCGACGCGCTGATCGAGCGGCTGCAGGGGCTGCCGCCGCTGCGCGCCGAGGCCGAGTACGTCGAGCTCTTCGACCGCGGCCGCGGCACCGCGCTGCATCTGTTCGAGCACGTGCACGGCGACAGCCGTGAGCGCGGCCCGGCGATGATCGACCTCGCGCAGACCTACGCGCAGGCCGGCCTGGCGCTGGCGCCGGGCGAGCTGCCCGACTACCTGCCGGTGCTGCTCGAGTACGCGTCGACCCAGCCGGCCGCCCAGGCGCGCGCGTTCCTGGCCGAGTTCGCGCACCTGCTGCAGCGGCTGCTGGCGGCGCTGCTGCGCCGGCAGAGCCCGTACGCGGCGCTGGCCGCGGCGCTGCTCGACCTGGCCGGCCAGCGCGCGCAGCCGGTCGAGCTGCCCGAAGAGCCCGAGCTCGACGACAGCTGGGCCGAGCCGCCCGCCTTCGACGGCTGCTCGCAGCAGGGCCAGGCGCGCCGCGAGCCGCCGCCCCCGATCCATCTGGTCCGTCGCGCCCCCGCGGCGGCGCCAGCGACCCCCACTGCCACCGGAGCCCGGTCATGAGCCATGCCGTCCATTCCTTCCTCTTCGGCGTCTACCCGTACATCTGCCTGGCGGTCTTCCTGATGGGCAGCCTCGCCCGCTTCGACCGCGACCAGTACACCTGGAAGAGCGACTCGTCGCAGCTGCTGCGGGCCGCGCAGCTGCGCTGGGGCAGCAACCTGTTCCACTTCGGCATCCTGTTCCTGTTCTTCGGCCACACGGTCGGGCTGCTGACGCCGCACTGGGTGTACGAGCCCTTCATCAGCGCGCCGGACAAGCAGATGCTGGCGATCGTCACCGGCGGCATCGCCGGCTTCGCCTGCTTCATCGGGCTGACGATGCTGCTGCACCGGCGCATCTTCGACCCGCGCATTCGGCTGACCAGCCACCGCACCGATCTCGCGATCCTGATCATCCTGTGGGTGCAGCTGGTGCTCGGGCTGATCACGCTGCCGGCGTCGTTCGCGCATCGTGCCGACGCGAGCGCGATGCTGGTGCTCGCGCACTGGGCGCAGGGGATCCTGATCTTCGATCCGGACCCGGGGCAGCTGGTGCCGCTGGCCTGGCAGTTCAAGGTGCACATGGTGCTGGGCATGACGATCTTCCTGCTGCTGCCCTTCAGCCGGCTGGTGCACGTGTGGAGCGGGCTGGCGTCGGTGGCCTACCTGTTCCGGCCGTACCAGCTGGTGCGTTCGCGCCGGCTCAACGTGCCCGCCGGGCACAACCTGCCGCGCAAGGCGTCGTGAGGAGTCGCGCGATGACCGCCACCGCCACCGTCCCCAGCATCAACGGCGTCGCGCTGGTCGACGCCGGCGAGCAGCCCGACGCGACCACGCTGCGCCAGCGCGCCTGCACCGAGCTGCTGCGCCAGGCGGCGATCGCGCAGGGCCTGCTCGACGCCGCCGATCCGCCGCCGCAGGCCGGCATCGGCAGCGAAGCCGCCAGCGCGGCGATCGAGGCGCTGCTCGACCGCGCGCTGCAGCTGCGCGAGCCCAGCGACGAGGCCTGCCGCCGCCACCACGCGGCCAACGCCGCGCGCTACGCGGTCGGCGAGCGGGTGCTCGCGCGCCACGTGCTGTTCGCAGTGACCCCGGGGGTCGACGTGACTGCGCTGCGGCAGCGGGCCGAGGCCTGCCTGCTCGAGCTGCGCGCGCGCGCGCCGGGCGCGGCCAGCGAGGCGGCGGCCGGCGAGCGCTTCGCGCGCGCCGCTGCCGAGCTGTCGAACTGCCCGAGCGGCGCGGCCAGCGGCGGCGACCTGGGCTGGCTGCTCGCCGGTGACTGCGCGTCCGAATTCGCGCGCGAGCTGTTCGGTCGGGCCGAGGTCGGCGTGCTGCCGCGGCTGGTGCACAGCCGCTTCGGGCTGCACGTGGTGGAGGTGCTGGCGCGCGAGACCGGCCGCCAGCCGCCGTACGACACGGTGGCCGCGGTAGTCGCGCAGCAGCTGCGCCAGCAGGCCTTCGCGACCGCGCTGCGCCAGTACCTGCAGCTGCTCGCGGCCGACGCGGTGGTCGCGGGCGTGGACCTCGACGCCGCCGACTCGGCGCTGGTGCAGTGAGCGCGTAGCCGGCACGGCCATTGCGGGGGCGCGCGTGCCCACCGACGAGCTGGTGCAGCGGCTGCGCCGCTTCCGCGAGCACGCGTTCCCGCAGTACCGGGCGGCGTTCCGCGAGCTGGTCGCCGACGGCCAGCGGCCGACCACGCTGTTCATCGGCTGCTCCGACTCGCGGCTGGTGCCGCACCTGCTGACCGGCGCCGGCCCGGGCGAGCTGTTCCTGGTGCGCAACGTCGGCGCCTTCGTGCCGCCCTACGACCAGAGCTTCGGCTTCCACGGCACCGCGGCGGCGATCGAGTTCGCGGTGCTCAGCCTCGGGGTCGCGCGCATCGTCGTCTGTGGCCATAGCCACTGCGGCGCGATCCGCGCGCTGTACGAGCAGGTGCCCGAAGCCGCGCAGAACCTGCGGCGCTGGCTCGAGCTCGGCCGCGACGCGCTGCTGCCGGTCGCGCAGCCCGGGCCCGAGGCGATGCGCCGCAGCGAGCAGCGCTCGGTGGTGCTGCAGCTCGAGCGGCTGATGGCCTACCCGATGGTGCGTGAGCGGGTCGAGGCGCGCGCGCTGACGCTGCACGGCTGGCACTACGTGATCGAGGACGGCGAGGTGCTGGTGTTCGACGTCGACCGCGGCCGCTTCGTCGCCGCTGCGGCTGCCGGGCACGCGGGCACCGGCCCGTACCTCGACTACGACGAGCCGCTGCCGCCGCCGATGCCCTGACGCCGATGCCCTTACGCCGGACTGCCCCGAACGGCCGGATGCGCTGACGCCCGGATGCCCTGATGCCTGCGGCCGGCCGCCCCGTCCCGCCGGCCGCCGACGCGCGCTGGCGCTTCGCGCGGCTGCTGAGCGCTGCGCACCGGCTCGGCTTCGCGGCGGCGGCGCTGCTGTTCGCCGGCAGTGCGCTGTGGTGGCTCGCGCTGCTCGCCGCGCGCGCGGCCGGCTTGCCGCTGGCCTGGGCAGTGCCGCCGGCGCTCGCGCACGGGCTGCTGTTCGCGCTCGGCTACCCGCCGCTGTTCATGGCCGGCTTCCTGTTCAGCACCGGCCCGCATTGGCTGCAGCTGCCGCAGCCGCCGGCCAGCGTGCTGCGGCGGCCGGTGGCGCTGATGCTCGGCGGCTGGCTGCTGGCGATCGTCGGCTTCCACGCGGCGGCGCCGCTGGCCGCCGCCGGGGTCGCGGCCGCTGCCCTCGGCTGGGCCCGGCTGGTCTGGCGCTTCGCCCGGCTGCTGCGCCGCAGCCCGGCGCCGAACCGGCTGCACCCGGCGGTGGTGGTCGTCGCGGCGACGGTCGGCGTCGGCGCGCTGGCGCTGGCGACCGCGGCGCTGGCCGGCGGCTGGTGGAGCGCGCTGCGCGCGGCGGTTCTGCTGGCGCTGTGGGGCTTTCTCGCACCGACCTTCGCGGCCGCGTCGCAGCGGCTGGTGTCCTTCCTCGACGAAGCGCTGCCGGCGCTGCAGGCGCGCCGGCCGAACCTGCCGCTCGCGCTGCTGCTGGTGGTGCTGGGGCTGCAGGCGGTCGCGGCCGTGGCCGCGGCGCTGGGCCCGCAGCCGTGGCCGGCGGCCGCGCGCTGGCTGCAGGCCGGCTTCGAGGCGCTGGCCGCGGCGCTGGTGTTCGTGCTGGTGCTGCGCGCGGCGCTCACCCAGCGGCTGCGGATCCGCACGCTGGCGATGCTGGTCGCGGGCCTGTTCTGGCTCGGGCTCGCGTTCGCGCTGGCGAGCGTGGCGCATGCGGGGCAGGCGCTGGGCGGCGCCGCGCCCGCGCTCGGCCTGGCGCCGCTGCACGCGCTGACCGTCGGCCATCTGGGCCCGACGCTGCTGGCGCTGATCACCCGCGTGAGCGCCGGCCAGACCGGCCGCGCAGTGGCCGTCGACGCGCCGGCCTGGGCGTTGTGGTGGACGCTGCAGGCGGCGGTCGCGCTACGCCTGCTGGCTGCCGGGTGGGCGCCGCACGGCGACGCGCTGAGCCTGGCCGCGGCGGCGCTGTGGGCAGTGGTCGCGGTCGGCTGGGCCTGGCGCTACGGCGGCTGGCTCGGGCGACCGCGGATCGACGGGCGGCCCGGGTAGAGCGCGCGTGGCACCGAGCCGCCGGTGCGCACTTCAGCGCAGCTCGGGGAAGTCCTCCTCCCAGAACTCGAGCGCGCCGCGCCCACCGCCGGCGCGGCGCTCGTCCTCGGCCTGGCGCAGCTGCACCCGGCGGATCTTGCCGGAGATGGTCTTCGGCAGCTCGGCGAACTCGATCCGGCGCACCCGCTTGAACGGGCTGAGGTTGCCACGCAGGAAGCGCAGGATTTCCAGCGCCAGCGCGCGCGATGGCTCGTGCCCCGGCTTGAGCACGACGAAGGCCTTGGGCACCGCCAGCTTGATCGGGTCGGGGCTGGGCACCACCGCGGCCTCGGCCACCGCCGCGTGCTCGAGCAGCGCGCTCTCCAGCTCGAACGGGCTGATCCGGTAGTCGCTCGCCTTGAACACGTCGTCG
>CAZKCJ010000087.1:5440-9588 GCA_964550885.1 uncultured Rubrivivax sp.
TACCACAGGTAGCCGTCGGCGTCGCGCCGGGCGACGTCGCTGGTGCGGTAGTAGGTGCCGCCGAGCGCGGCTTCGGTCTTCTGCGGGTCCTCGGCATAGCCGGCCATCAGCGCGGTCGGCTTCGGCTGCAGCCTGATCGCCAGCTCGCCTTCGTCGCATTCGCGATCGTCGGCGTCGAGCAGCACGATCGGGTAGCCGGGCATCGGCTGGCCCATCGAGCCGGCGCGCACCGCCAGCCCCGGCGGGTTGCCGACCATGCAGGTGCTTTCGGTCTGGCCGTAGCCGTCGCGCAGCGTCAGGCCCCAGGCGCTGCGCACGCGCTCGATCACCTCCGGGTTCAGCGGCTCGCCGGCGCCGATCACCTCGGTCAGCTTGACCGGCCACTTCGCCAGATCCTCGAGGATCAGCATCCGCCACACGGTGGGCGGCGCGCACAGCGAGGTGACGCCGCAGCGCACCAGCGTGTCCAGCGTGAACTTCGGGTCGAAGCGCGCCTGGTTCAGCACGAAGATCGTCGCGCCGGCGTTCCACGGGCCGTAGAAGCTGCTCCACGCGTGCTTGGCCCAGCCCGGCGAGCTGATGTTCAGGTGCACGTCGCCCGGTCGCAGGCCCAGCCAGTACATCGTCGTCAGGTGGCCGACCGGATAGCTGGCGTGGCTGTGCAGCACCATCTTCGGCCGGGCGGTGGTGCCGCTGGTGAAGTACAGCAGCAGCGGGTCGGCGGCCCGGGTCGGGCCGTCGGGCTGGAACTCGGCCGGCGCGGCCGCGGCGCCGGCGTAGTCGGTCCAGCCGGCCAGCAGCGTGCCGCCAACCTGGGTGCGGGTGTAGTCGCCCTCGACCTCGGCGAAGCGCGCGGCGCCGGCGGCGTCGGCGACCACGTGGCGCATCCGGCCGCGCTGCACGCGGTCGCGCAGGTCGTCGGCGGACAGCAGCGTGGTCGCCGGGCTGACCACCGCGCCGAGCTTGATCGCCGCCAGCGTGAGCTCCCACAGCGGCACCACGTTGCCGAGCATCAGCAGCATCCGGTCGCCGCGCTTGACGCCGCGCGCGCGCAGCCAGTTGGCGGTGCGGTCGGACGCGGCCGCCATCTGCGCGAAGCTGACGCGCTGCTCGCTGCCGTCCTCGTCGACCACCCACAGCGCGGGCGCGTGGTTGCCGCGGGCGTGCTGGTCGAACCAGTCGAGCGCCCAGTTGAAGTCGGTCAGCGCCGGCCAGGCGAAGGCGGCGGCGGCGCCGGGCAGGTCGCCGCGGTGGGCGAGCAGGGTCGCGCGCGCGGCGGCAAAGGCGGCGGCAGGGGTGGTGGCGGCAGGCATCGGGGGCTCTCCCGGGGTGCGGCGGCGTGGCGCTCGTCAGCCGAATTGTGTACGCTCGGCCATCGGAGGTGGCCAGCAATGAAACCCGTGGGCGAACTGTTGAGAAGCCGTGGCGGCACCTTGTGGCACGCCCGGCCGGACGACACCGTGTTCCAGGCGCTGCAGCTGCTGGCCGAGTACGAGGTCGGCGCGCTGATGGTGATGGACCGCGACAAGCTGGTGGGCGTGCTGTCCGAGCGCGACTACACCCGCAAGGTCGCGCTGCAGGGGCGCAACTCCAAGGAGACGCGGGTCGCCGACATCATGACCCGCGAAGTGCTGTACGTGAACCCGCAGACCACGACCAACCAGTGCATGGCGCTGATGAGCGAGAAGCGCATCCGCCACCTGCCGGTGATCGACCAGGACGGCACCGTGCTCGGCATGATCTCGGTGCGCGACATCCTCGACGACACCATCGCCGACCACGAAGAGACGATCGCGCAGCTCGAGCAGTACATCCGGTCGTAGCGGTGCGGGCTGCTGCGATGCGCAGGGCCGCTGCGGCGGCGGTCGGCCAAGAGTCGGCGAGGCATCGCGCCACGTCCGCGCGTGCGCCCCGGACGGCGCCGCGCGTCGGTGCAGATGCTCGCCGCCGCCCGCGCTGCGGCTGCGCTTGGCGCGTAGATCGGCACCGCCTGGAGTACCCGCGCGGACGTGCCGGCATACCTCACGGACGCTGAGTCGCGCCGATGCGCCGGCCCTGGACCCTGTCGGCCAAGCTCGGCCTGATCGGCGGCGCGATCCTGCTGCTGGTGCTCGCGTCGGTCGGCCTGTCGCTGTGGGTGACCTGGCACCTGGAGGGCGGCGCCGCGGCGATCAACGAGAGCGGGCGGATGCGGATGCAGGCCTGGCGGCTGGCGCAGGCGCTGCCCGCCGCGCCGCCGGCGCGGATCGACGCCTACCTGCGCGAGCTCGACGCCAGCGTCGCGCTGCTGCGCAGCGGCGACCCGTCGCGGCCGCTGTTCGTGCCGGGCGACGCCGACTCGCGCGCGCGGCTGGACGCGGTGGCCGCGCAGTGGACGGCGCTGCGTGCGGCCTGGGCGCAGTTGCCGCCGCCGGATGCGGCAGCGATCGGCGCGCAGGCGCAGGCCTTCGTCGACCGGATCGAGGCCTTCGTCGCCGCGATCGAGTCGCAGCTGGCCCGCTGGACCGCGCTGCTGCACGTGTTCCAGCTGCTGTTAGCGGCGCTGGCGGTGACCGCGGCGATCGCGCTCACCTACGCGGCCTACCTGTTCGTGTTCGACCCGCTGGCGCAGCTCGGCCAGGGGCTCGCGCGGGTCGAGGCCGGCGACCTGGCGGCGCGGGTGCAGGTCGATTCGCGCGACGAGTTCGGCGCGCTGTCGGCCGGCTTCAACCGGATGGCGGCGACGCTGCAGGGCCTGTACCAGACGCTGGAGGCGCGGGTGCAGGAGAAGACGCTGCGGCTGGAGGCCGAGCACGTGCGCCTGGCGGCGCTGTACGAGGCGGCGGCCTTCGTCACCCAGGCGGCGACGCTGGAGGAGCTGGCACAGGGCTTCGTGCGCCAGGTGCGCCGGGTCGCGCGCGCCGACGCGGCGCTGCTGCGCTGGTCGGACGAGGCCAACCAGCGCTACGTGCTGCTGGCGTCGGACTGCCTGCCGCAGCAGATGGTCGCCGACGAGCAGTGCCTGGGCAGCGGCGAGTGCCTGTGCGGCCAGCCGCGCGAGCGCGCGGCCACGCGCGTGATCCCGATCCGCCCCGAGGGCGGCAGCGACGCGCTCGGCCACTGCCATCGCGCCGGCTACCAGACCGTGGTCTCGGTGCCGGTGCGGCTGCAGGAGCGGCTGGTCGGCGAGCTCGGGCTGCTGTACCGCTCGCCGCCCGCGCTGGACGAGGACGACCGCGCGCTGCTCGACGCGCTGGCCAGCCACCTGGCCGGTGCGATCGAGGCGCAGCGGCTGGGCGCGCTCGAGCGCGAGGCGGCGGTGGCCGAGGAACGCGGCCTGCTCGCGCGCGAACTGCACGACTCGATCGCGCAGAGCCTGGCCTTCCTGAAGATGCAGGTCGAGATGCTGCGCGACGCGGTCGCGCGCGGCGATGCGCAAGCCGTCGACGGCGTGGTCGGCGAGCTCGACGCCGGCGTGCGCGAGAGCCTGTCCGACGTGCGCGAGCTGCTGCTGCACTTTCGCACCCGCACCAACGCCGAGGACATCGAGCCGGCGCTGCAGGCGACGCTGCGCAAGTTCGAGCACCAGACCGGCCTGCCCACCCACCTGGCGATCGCCGGCCACGGGCTGCCGCTGCCGGCCGACGTGCAGGTGCAGGTGCTGCACGTGGTGCAGGAGGCGCTGTCCAACGTGCGCAAGCACGCGCGCGCGAGCCAGGTCTGGATCGACGTGCGCAAGGCGCCGGCCTGGCGGATCGAGGTGCGCGACGACGGCCGCGGCTTCCGCCCCGGCACGGCGCCGGCCGACGAAACCCAGGTCGGGCTGCGGATCATGCGCGAGCGCGCCGCGCGCATCGGCGCGGCGGTGCAGCTGCAGTCGACCCCGGGCGAGGGCACGCGCATCGTGCTGTCGCTGCCCGACGCGCAGCGGCTGGCGGCCTGAACGATGGACGGCAGCAGCGCGGCCGCCGGCCCGATCCGCGTGCTGGTGGTCGACGACCACCCGCTGATGCGCCGCGGGCTGCTCGCGCTGCTGGGCGCGCAGCCGCAGCTGCAGGTGGTGGGCGAGGCCGGCGACGCCGGCGAGGCGCAGCGCCACGCGGCCGCGCTGCAGCCCGACGTGATCCTGCTCGACAA
The DNA here is from genome assembly GCA_964550885.1 of uncultured Rubrivivax sp. Taxonomy (GTDB): domain Bacteria; phylum Pseudomonadota; class Gammaproteobacteria; order Burkholderiales; family Burkholderiaceae_C; genus Rubrivivax. The sequence goes on from CAZKCJ010000087.1 coordinate 9,557, forward strand.
CCACCTGCCCGGAGTCAGGGGCGTCGACGCGC
>CAZKCJ010000087.1:9598-10131 GCA_964550885.1 uncultured Rubrivivax sp.
AAGGAGGCCGCGCCCGCGGCGCGCGTGCTGATGCTCACCGTCAGCGAGGACGAGGCCGACCTCGCCGCCGCGCTGCGCGGCGGTGCGCGCGGCTACCTGCTCAAGACCGTCGACAGCCGCACGCTGGTCGCGTCGATCGAGCGGGTGATGCGCGGCGAGTCGCCGGTCAGCCCGCAGATGTCGGACAAGCTGGTGGCCGCGTTTCGCGCGCTGCCCGCTGCGCCCGGCGACGAGGCGCCGTCGCCGCCGCCCGAGGCGCCCGACCCGATCGACACGCTGTCGCCGCGCGAGCGCGAGATCCTCGCGCAGATCGAGCACGGCGCCAGCAACAAGGAGATCGGCCGCAAGCTCGACATCGCCGAGACCACGGTGAAGATCCACGTGCAGCACATCCTGCGCAAGCTCAACCTGAGCTCGCGCGTGAAGGCTGCGGTCTACGCGGCGGCGCGGCTCTGAGCGGGCGCGGCCAGCGGCGCGCCGCGCGGCGGGCGGGCCGCCGCGGCCTCCGCGGGCGATCACGCGCAGCGGCGCGG
>CAZKCJ010000088.1:0-428 GCA_964550885.1 uncultured Rubrivivax sp.
CAGGTGCATGATCCCCTGCGACAGCGGCAGCCCGCCGGTGAACATGCTCAACGACAGCGCCTGCAGCATCACGTGGCCCGGGCGGATGCCGGCGCGCCAGTACTTGCGCGCGTGCATCTCGTTGACGACCGCGACGTCGTGCGCGGTCAGCGTGTACAGCGTGGGCACGCCGGTGGTGCCCGAGGTCGCGTTGATGCGCACGATCTCGTCCGGCGCCGCGCAGGCCAGCAGCGCGAACGGGTTGCCGTGGCGGTCGAGCGACTCCTGCTGCACGCGCCGGTGCTCGTCCTTGGTCATCAGCGGGATGCGCGCGAAGTCGTCGAAGCTGCGGATGTCCTCGGGCCGCGCGCCGACCGCCTCGAACTTGCCGCGGTGCACCGGCGAACGATCGTAGTTGTACTGCATCTGCCGCTGCAGCCGCTGCCACT
>CAZKCJ010000088.1:438-6621 GCA_964550885.1 uncultured Rubrivivax sp.
CCCGTGCGCGCCCCGCCGTGGGAAGCCTGCGAGCGGCTCGACACCCGTTCCCTGCAGTGCCGTGAGGGCCGCGTCCAGGTCGGGCACCGCGAGCGACAGGTGGTTGACCCCGGTCGCGTCGCCCATCACCGCGCGCCCGAAGCCGTCGCCGGCGTCGGTGTAGCGCAGCAGCTCGACGATCAGGTTCGCGGCCTCGAACTCGGCGACCTCGAGCCCGGCGTCGGGCAGGCTGCGGCGGCGCAGCGGCGCGCCCGGCAGCAGCCGCGCGAGCGCGCTGACCGCGGCGTCGAGGTCGTCGACGACGATGCCGATGTGGTCGATGCGCGGCGGCGTCATCGCTGCCGGCGCAGCTGCTGCGTCGCCGCGGGGTCGAGCGCGCCGGTGTCGGCGTCGACGACGACGCCGTAGGCGCTGCGCGCCGCCTCGACGCTGATCAGGCCGTCGCGCACCTCGGCGGCGACCCGCTCGGCCGGCCGCTCGTACGGGTCGCCAAAGCCGCCGCCGCCGCCGGCGTGCTGGCGGTAGACGGTGCCGCGCGCGATGCCGCGCACGATCTGCTTGGTCAGCGGGCGGCGCACGCTGCCGTCGGGCGCGGTCAGCGTGATCGCGTTGCGGCTGCCGGCGCCGCCGCCGAACAGGCCGAAGGCGCGCGCCTCGTCGTCGACGCCGTCGCCAAAGGCGATGCCGACCGCCTCGTCGGCGTCGATCACGAACTCGGTGTCGACGCCGAGACCGCCGCGCCAGCGCCCGGCGCCGGCCGAGTCGCACGCGTACTCGTGGCGCAGCAGCCGGTGCGGGTCGTGCAGCTCGAACATCTCGTAGTCCTGCGCTTGGATGCCGCCGGCGCAGTTGATCAGGCCGATGTGGTCGCCGCCGTCGGCGCCCCAGGTCGCGCCCGAGCCGCCCTTGAGCGCGAGGAACAGGATGTCGACGTACGGCCGGTCGCTGCGCGGGTCGCGCCCGGTGAGGGTGAAGCCGAGCATCCGGTTCCAGCCGGCGGTGACCATCTTCGGCAGCGCCTGCGCGAAGGCGCGGAAGATCGCGTCCGAGGTCGGCCCGGTGATCGAGTTGCCGAAGGTGGTCGCCGCCGGAAAGCGCGCGTTCAGGAACGAGCCCTCGGGGTTGACGATGCGGATCGGGCGCAGGATGCCGGCGTTGTGCGGCACCTGCGGGTTGATCAGCATCAGCAGGGTCAGCAGCAGCGCCGACGCGGTCGCCGAGTACGGCGCGTTGACGAAGCCGGGGGTCTGCGGCGACGAGCCGCTGAAGTCGAAGCACAGCTCGTCGCCGCGCACGCTGACCGCGAGCGCGATGCGCATCTTCGAACCCTCGGTCACGCCGTCGTAGAAGGCCCAGCTCTCGCCGTGGTAGCTGCCGTCGGGGATCGCGGCGATCTCGCGCCGCACGATCCGCTCGGCGGTGTCGAACAGGTAGGCGATGCAGGCGTCGAAGTCGGCCGCGTCGAAGCGCTGGAACAGCTCGTGCAGCGCCCGCTCGCCGATCCGGGTCGCGCCGATCTGCGCCTTGATGTCCTCCTCGACCACCGCGTAGCGGATGTTGGCGAAGACCATCCGCCAGACGTCGCGCCGCAGTTCGCCGCGGTCGTAGACCTTCAGCGGCGGGATCCGCAGCGCTTCCTGCCAGACCTCGCGCGCCTCGGGGTTGTAGCCGCCGGCCTGCGCGCCGCCGATGTCGGCCTGGTGCCCCTTGCAGGCGGCCCAGGCGACCAGGCGGCCATCGCGGAAGATCGGACGGAACACGGCGACGTCGTTGTTCTGGTTGCCGCCGGAGAACACGTCGTTGTGCAGGATGACGTCGCCCTCGTGGACGTCGTCGCCGAACCAGCGCACGACGTGCTCGCACGCGGGCTGCAGCGCGAACGCGAGCACCGGGATGTATTCGGACTGCTCGAGCATCTGCCCGCGCGCGTCGTACAGCCCGGTGACGAAGTCGCGCGCCTCGTTCAGGATCGGCGAGCGCGTGGTGCGCAGCAGCGTCAGCCCCATCTGCTCGGTGATCGACTTCAGCCGCCGGTGCAGCACCGACGCGCGGATCGGATCGACGCCTGCGCTCATCATGGCTCCTCGTGCGCGCGGTCCTCGAGCCAGAAGCCGCCGAGCGCGTCGACCTCGAGGCCGAAGCCGGCGGGGACGAAGACCGTGGTCGTCACCCGCTCGACGATCGCCGGCCCGGCCAGCCGGTTGCCGCAGCGCAGCCGGTCGCCGTCGTAGACCGGGGTGTCGGCGAACGCGAGCCGCTCGGGCTGGAACACCGCGCGGCTGCCCTTGAGCGCGTGGGCCGCGTCGCTGCCCGCGTGCGGCGCCTCGGCCGCGGCCGGCTTGTCGGTCTCGCCGGTCGCCGCCAGGCGCAGGCTGACCATCTCGATCGCGGTCGCCTCCTCGCGCAGCGCGTAGCCGTAGAGCTGGTCGTGGCGCCGGTGGAAGGCGTCGGCGATCGCGTCCCAGGCGCCGCCGCGCAGCTGCTCGCGCTCGACCGCGACGCTGACCTCGTGGTACTGGCCGCGGTAGCGCAGGTCGAGCGCGAACGCCAGCCGCCGCCGCGCCGGCGCGATCGCCTCGGCCTGCAGCGCCGCGTGCGCCTGCGCCGCCAGCTCGTCGGCGAGCGCGGCCAGCGGCGCCGCCGCGCCTTCGTCCAGCGGCGCGGCGTGGCTGCGCACGAAGTCGTGCTTCAGGTCGCTGTCGAGCATCCCCGCCGCGCACAGGATCGCCGCGTTGCGCGGCACCAGCACCCGGCGCATGCCGAGCTCGCGCGCGATCAGCGCGGCGTGGATCGCGCCGGCGCCGCCCGCGCACACCAGCGGGAACTCGCGCGCGTCCCAGCCGCGCTGCACCGAGATCTCGCGGATCGCCGCCGCCATGTTCACGTTCATCACCTGGTGCATGCCGAAGGCCGCGCGCACCAGGTCCAGCCCCAGCGGCGCGGCGACTGCGCGCTCGATCGCTGCGCGCGCGGCGTCGGGGTCGAGCGCGATCGCGCCGCCGGCGAAGTAGTCGGGCGACAGGTAGCCGAGCACCAGATTCGCGTCGCTGCAGGTCGGCGCGGTGCCGCCGCGGCCGTAGCAGGCCGGCCCCGGGTCGGCGCCGGCGCTTTGCGGGCCCATCTTCAGCAGGCCGTCGTCGATCCACGCGATCGAGCCGCCGCCGGCGCCGATGGTCGCGATGTCCATCGACGGCAGCGCCAGCGCGAAGCGGTTGACCGTGCCCGCGGTGGTGATTGCCGGCGCGCCGTCGACCACCAGCGCGGCGTCGAAGCTGGTGCCGCCCATGTCGACGGTGATGAAGCTGCGCGCACGGTGCGGGCGCAGCGCGGCCAGCGCCGCGGTCGGCGCCGCCGCCGGCCCGGACAGCAGCGTCGACGCCGCCAGCGCAGCGACCGCGCCGGGCGAGCCGACGCCGCCGTTGGACTGCATGATCCGCAGCACCCCGTCGAAGCCGGCCTCGGCGAGCCGGCGCTGCAGGTTGTCGAGGTAGCGCTGCAGGATCGGGCCGACCGCCGCGTTCAACACCGTGGTGCTGGTGCGCTCGTAGTAGCGCAGCTGCGGCAACACCCGGCTCGACACCGACAGGTACGCGCCCGGCAGGCGCCGCCCGACCAACTCGGCCGCGGCTTCCTCGTGCGCCGGGTTGGCCCACGCGTGCAGCAGGCAGATCGCGACCGCTTCGACCCCTTCGGCCTGCAGCACGCGCAGCGCGCGCTCGACGTCGTCGAGCACGAGCGGCTCGAGCTCGTGGCCACGGTGGTCGATGCGCCCGCGCACCGGCAGCCGCAGGTAGCGCGGCACCAGCGGCTCGGGCGCGGCGACCTTGTTGTCGTAGAAGGAATCGCGCACGCCGCGGCGCATCGCCAGCGCGTCGCGAAAGCCCTGGGTCGCGAGCAGCCCGGCGCGCGCGGTGCGGCCGGTGAGCACCGCGTTGGTCGTCACCGTCGTGCCGTGCACGATCCGCCCGACCTGCGGCAGGAAGCTGCGCAGCGACTCGCCGCAGCCCTGCGCCAGCTCCTCGAGCCCGCGCAGCACCGCCAGCGACGGGTCGGCCGGCGTCGACAGCACCTTGTGCGCACGGGTCGCGCGCTGCTCGTCGAGCAGCACGAAGTCGGTGAAGGTGCCGCCGACGTCGATGCCGATCTGGTAGCTCATGCGCGTGCTCGCCGGTCACCGGCGCGGCGGATTCTCGCATCGGCCGGCGGCGGCGCCGCAGGCGCGGCCGCGCGCAGCGGCTGGGGCTGGTCGCGCCGCGCCGCCGCGCTGTCGGCCCGCACGGCCGCGCGCGCAGCGGCCGGCCTGCAGCGACCACCACGCGGATACGCACCGGCGAACGGCGGTCAGCGCTCGCCATCCAGCACCAGCGCGACCCGCGCGCGCCCGGCGCCGTCGCCCTCGATCCGGATCGCGCCTTCGAACACCTGTACCAGCGCCGCCTGCACCGCCGGGTCGGTGGGCGCGCCGTCGGCGCGCAGCCGGCCGGCGTCGAGCAGCAGCACGCGGTCGGCCTGCAGCGCGATCGGCAGGTCGTGCAGCACGCTGAGGACCGCGCGCGGCGCGCTGCGGTCGGCGGCGAGGCGGCGGAACAGCCGCGCCAGCGCGACCTGGTGCGGCGCGTCCAGGTGCGTCGTCGGCTCGTCCAGCAGCAGCAGCGGCGCCTCGGTGGCCAGCACGCGCGCGAGCAGCACGCGCTGGCGCTCGCCGCCCGACAGCTCGTGCAGCCGCCGCTCCTGCCAGGCCGCACACTCGGCCAGCGCCATCGCCTGCTCGACCGCGGCGCGGTCGGCGGCGCCGGGCGTGCCAAGCAGGCCCAGGTGCGCGATCCGGCCGAGCTCGACCGTCTCGCGCACCGTCAGCTCGCCGCTGACCTCGCCCTGCTGCGCGAGCCAGGCCAGCCGCTGCGCGCGCGCCGCCGGGCGCAGCGCGCGCAGCTCGCAGCCGCCCAGCTCGACCCGGCCGCCGGCGAGCGGCTGCAGCCCGGCGAGCGCGCGCAGCAGCGTCGACTTGCCGGCGCCGTTCGGCCCGACCAGCGCGGTCCAGCCGCTGCCCACCTGCAGGCTCAGCCGGTGCAGCACCTCGCGCCCGCCCAGCTGCACCTGCAGGTCGGTGGCCGCGAGCAGCGCGCGCGTGGCCGCGCGCTGCACTCGGGGCGCGGCCTCGGGCGTGCTCACGGCCGGCTGCGCTGCTGCAGCAGCCAGAACAGGTAGCCGCCGCCGAGCACCGCAGTGACCACGCCCACCGGCAGCTCCTCGGGCGCGATCAGCACCCGCGCGAGCACGTCGGCCACCAGCAGCAGCGCCGCGCCCATCGCGGTGCTCGCCAGCAGCAACCATGCGTGCGGCCCCGGCGCGCTGCGCCGCACCAGGTGCGGCGCGACCAGCCCGACGAACGCGACCAGGCCGGCCTGCGACACCGCCAGCGCGGTGCCCAGGCTGAGCATCAGCACCAGCGCGACGCGCACCGCACCCAGGTCCAGGCCCAGGCTCGCCGCGCTGTCCTCACCCAGGGTCAGCGCGTCCAGCGCGCGCGCGTAGCGTCGCGCCAGCAGCAGCAGCAGCGCCAGGCCCGCGGCCATCAGCGCGACCGCGCTCCAGCCGACCAGGCTGGTGCTGCCGAGCAGGAAGGCCTGCTTGCCGCGCAGCGCGTCGGGCACCGCCACCGTGATCAGGTCGCTGACCGCGCCCAGCACCACGCCGACGACCACGCCGGCCAGCAGCAGCCGCAGCGTGTGCACCGCGCCGCGCGCGAGCAGCAGGGTCAGCGTGACCCCGCCGACCGCGCCGGCGAACGCGGCCCCCACCAGCCCGACGCGCTCGATCCAGTCGACGGTGGCCACGTCCAGCCCGAAGCCACCCAGCGCCGCCGCCGCCAGCACCAGCACCGCACCCAGGCTCGCACCGGCGGCGCTGCCGAGCAGGTACGGATCGGCCAGCGGGTTGCGGAACAGTCCCTGCGCGATCGCCCCGGCCAGGCCCAGCAGCGCACCGACGACCGCGGCGCCGACCGTGCGCGGCGCGCGGATCTGGCCGAGCAGCAGGCCGGCCTGCTCGCCATGCAGATCGGCCCACAGCGCCTGCGGCGACAGGCCGGCAGGCCCGCTCGCCAAGCCGCCGAGCAGCCCGAGCACGATCACCAGCGCCAGCCAGCCGGCCAGCCGCCGGCGGCGCGAGCCGTCGGCCGCG
>CAZKCJ010000088.1:6631-9534 GCA_964550885.1 uncultured Rubrivivax sp.
AGCGCGCGGGCAACGCCAGCCGCAGCGGCCGGTTCATCGCGCCGCGTCCAGCCGCTGCAGGCAGGCGACGATCAGCTCGGCCGCCTCGCCCAGCCGCGGGCCCGGACGCACCAGCATGTCGTACTGCCGGCTGTCGAAGCCGCACAGCTGCTGCTCGCGCACCGCCGGCAGCGCCGCCCAGCCGGGGCGGCGCGCCAGCGTCGGCTGCTCGCTCGCCGGCCCCATGATCAGCTGCGGCTCGGCGCGCACCACGAACTCGGGGTTCAGCTTCGGGTACGGGCCCAGCGCCGCCGGCACGATGTTGGCCAGGCCCAACCGCGTCAGCGTCTGGCCGATGAAGGAACTGCTGCCGGCAGCGTACGGGCCGCCGGCGATCTCGAAGTACACGCGCAGGCCGCGCATCCGCGGCGGCACGCGTGCCGCGGCGGCGTCGATCTCCTGCTCGATCTGCGCCCAGGCGCGCTCGCCCGCTGCCGGCGTGCCCAGCAGCCTGGCGATCAGCAGCAGCGTGCGCCGCATGTCGGCGTGGCTGTCGGACTTCAGCCGCAGCACGCGCAGGCCCAGGTGCTCGAGCCGATCCATCGCGCGCGCGCCCCGCGCCGCCAGGATCACGTCGGGCGCGAGCGCGGCGATCGCCTCGATCTGCGCGTCGTCCAGCCCGCCCAGGTGCGGCAGGCCGGCGATCTCGGGTGGCCAGTTCGAGTAGCGGTCGACGCCGACCAAGCGCGCGCCGGCGCCCAACACCCAGGCCGACTCGGTCAGCGACGGCAGCATCGTCACGATCCGCTGCGGCGGCGCCGCGAAGCGGTACTCGACGCCGCGGTCGTCGCGCACCACGATCGGCGCGGCCTGCGCCGGCTGCGACAGCGACGCTGCAGTCGCAGCCGCCAGTGCGCACAGCAGCCGGCGGCGGCTGGGGGCCGCGGCAGCCTCGAAGAGTGATGGGCGCATGCGTGCTGGCTGGCCGATCCGCGCATGCGCCTTCCCGCGGCCTCGCGCGACCCGGCGCGCGCTCGCGCGTCGCGCCACCTCGTTGGCCGGTATCCGGGCTGACGGACCTGGCCCGCGGCGCCTTCCCGGTGCGAAGGCGCCGTGGCGCCGCCGCTCCAGTGGCCCTGCGCGCGAGCTGGAAGCCGGACCGACCCCGGTCTTCCGTCCGCTTACCGTTGCGGGGGCAGCTCAGCTTGGGTCGCGGCCGGCGGGGCCGCTGCCCTGCTGATTCCCGTTGAACCGTCTCGGCCGAACGCCTCGACGAGCACCAACGCGGCGGATCATAGCGCCCGCTGCGGCGGCGTCGCCGCGGCGCGCGCAGCGCAGCGCCGGCGCCATCGCGGTGCGGTCACCGGCTCCGGCGCAGGCCGCTTCGCCGGTGAGCCGGCAGCCCGCGCCGCCGACCCCGATCGCCGCACGACCGGCTTCGGGCGCGGCGCCAGGAGGGCCGGCGCTCATGCAGAATACGGCGCAGTGTTCGTTCCCAACTCGCAGGTGAGACCATGTACGCACGCATCCTGGTACCGATGGACGGCTCGCACTTCTCCGAGGAGGTGCTGCCGTACGCGCTGAGCCTGGCGCAGGCAACGAACGCGAAGCTCGCGCTGATGCGCGTGGCCGAGCGCGACGCCGAGCAGGACGAGGCCTCGCGCCAGCTGCAGGCGCTCGCCCAGCGGCTGCAGGCGCAGGCGGTGACCGTGCCCAGCCGGGTCGACGTCGCCACCACCATCCTGGCCGAGGCCAACCGCGAACCGGGCACACTGGTCGCGATGACCAGCCACGGGCGCAGCGGCATCGCCGAGGCGATGCTCGGCAGCGTTGCGCGCGAGGTGGTGCGCACCGGCCACGCGCCGGTGCTGGTCTACCGGCCCGACGGACGCGGCGCCAAGGACGGCCAGACCGCCGCGAAGATCAACACCGTGATGCTGCCGCTGGACGGCAGCAGCCACTCCGAGTCGATCGAGCAGCAGGCCGGCGAGTGGGCGAAGGCGCTGGGCGCGCGGCTGCTGGTCGCGCAGGTGATCGCGCCGAACGCGCACTCATCGGCGCAGGTGCCGGTCAACGACACCCTCGAGAGCTCGTACGTGCGCGCCCACGCGATCGAGCTCGGCCGCAAGCACGGCGTCGAGGCCAACTGGGAGGTGCTGCACGGCAACCCGGTCGACGCGATGGTGCGTTTCATCGGCTCGCGCCGCGACATCCTGGTGGTGATGGCCACGCGCATGCGCGGCGGCCTGCAGGGCGCGCTGCTGGGCAGCGTGACCGCCGGGCTGCTGCGCTCCGGCGGCGTGCCGATCATCGTCAGCCATCCCTGAGGCGGCGCCGCGGCCGGGCCGCGCCGGCGGCGCGACGGCGCACGCCGTTCGCTTGCACTGGGGCTGATCGGAACGCTGGTCGGTCGCGTGGCCGACCCACCGCGCACCCGCCGCAATTCGTGGGCCGCGACGGCCCGCGGATCGCGGCGTTCACTGGCCAGGCCTTCGCGCTGCGCGCTCGGGAGCGGCCCGGCGCGCTCAGGACGCCGGCAGCTTGGCGAGCTCGCGCTTGATCGCCGCGATGTCGGCTTCCTTGCGCGCGATGCCGCTCTTGAGTTCGGCGACCCGGTCCAGGTACTTCTGGTAGTTGCGCTCGCTGCCGAGGCGCTCGGGCTCGCCGTTGTTGTACTCGCGCTTGAGCTCGGCCAGCCGCGCCTCCTCGCGCCGCAGCTCGCCTTCGAGGATCCGACGGGCTTCGAGGTCGCGGGTGCGCTGCGCACTCGGCTCGACCTTCGCGTCCGCCGGCCGCGGCGCCGATGCATTCGGCGTGGCCGCGGCCGCCGGCGGGCGACTCTGGATCACCGTGATCGGCGTGCCCTCGACCAGCCGGCAGCCCTTGTCCTTCGCCTCGGCTGCCGACAGCTGGTCGGTGTACAG
>CAZKCJ010000088.1:9544-9990 GCA_964550885.1 uncultured Rubrivivax sp.
ACAGCACCGGCGGCCCCGGGCAGCGGTAGACCACCGCGGCGCCCTGCGCCTGCGCCGCGCCCTGCACGCCCAGCCCGAGCAGCACGAGCGCTCCTTGCTTGGCCCGCAACCTCAACCTCACCTGCCGCCTCCCGCGTGCCGGCGCGCCCATCGCGCCTGAAGGCGCGCCGACCAGCGGCCGCCCTTGGCGCCGATTGTGACCCACGCGCGCACGCGGCCCAACGCTCGATAAGCGCGCGCATCGGCCCGCGTCTTCGAAGCCTGGCGGCCCAGCGGCCGCGCGCGCTGGCGCCGGCCGCGACGCGCGAGCCGGCCGCCAGCGCCGCCGGCGACCGCAGCGCTTCACGCCGGGCGTCAGGCAGCGCGTCAGGGCGCCCGGTGCGTCGGCGCCCTCACAGCGCGTAGTACATGTCGTACTCGACCGGGTGGGTGGCCATGCGAAAGCG
>CAZKCJ010000089.1:0-3551 GCA_964550885.1 uncultured Rubrivivax sp.
TGGCGCTGGCTGTCGTTGAAGTAGGCCGGCACGGTGATCACCGCCTCGGTGACCTCTTCGCCGAGGTAGTCCTCGGCGGTCTTCTTCATCTTGCGCAGCACCTCGGCGCTGACCTGCGGCGGCGCGAGCTTCTTGCCGCGCACCTCGACCCAGGCGTCGCCGTTGTCGGCGGCGACGATCTTGAAGGGCATCAGGTTGATGTCCTTCTGCACCTCCTTCTCGCTGAACTTGCGGCCGATCAGCCGCTTGGACGCGTAGATCGTGTTCTTCGGGTTGGTCACCGCCTGGCGCTTGGCCGACGCGCCGACCAGGATCTCGCCGTCGTCCTGATAGGCGACGATCGACGGCGTGGTGCGCGCTCCTTCGCTGTTTTCGATGACCCGGGTGGCGTTGCCCTCCATGATCGAGACGCACGAGTTGGTCGTGCCCAGGTCGATGCCGATGATCTTGCCCATGTGCGTGGCTCCTGTTGACGCTGTGTCCGGATGAGGTGCAGTTGTGGTTTCGCCGCCGCGTTTCAAGCCGCGCGGCTGGGTGGATCGGCCTACTTCGGCGCGGCCACGGTGACCAGCGCGGGCCGCAGCACGCGCTCGGCGATCAGGTAGCCCTTCTGCAGCACCGTGACCACCGTGTTCGGGTCGGCCGGCGCCGGCACCACGCTGATCGCCTCGTGCTGGTGCGGGTCGAAGCGGGTGCCGGGCGGCGGGTCGATCGGCAGCACGCGGTTGCGCTCGAGCACGCCGTGCAGCTGGCGCAGCGTCGCGTGCACGCCCTCGAGCACCTGTTCGCGGGTGGCGTCGGGCTGGGCGATCGCCGCCTCGAGGCTGTCGCGCACCGGCAGCAGGCTCTCGGCGAAGGCCTCGACCGCGAAGCGCCGCGCCTTGGCCAGCTCCTCCTCGCCGCGGCGGCGGGTGTTCTCGACTTCGGCCTTCGCGCGCAGGTAAGCGTCGGAGATGCTGGCGAGCTTGGCTTCGGCTTCGGCCAGCTGCTCCTCGACCGTCGGGGTGGCGCCTGCGGCGGCCGGGTCGGCGCCCGGGGCGGCCGCCGCGGCGCCCGGCTGGCTGCCGTCGGGAGCGGGCGCCGCGGCGCCGGTGGGGGAAGTGGGTTCGTTCGGGTTCATGGCGGGGTTGGCGGACAAACCCCCTCTAGATCGGTGCGGGCCGCGGCATTTCAAGGGTCGGTGATTCGGGGTGGTGCGAGCGGGCAGGGCGCGGGCGTCGGGCGGGGGGCGCAGGCGCAGGCGGCGCCGCGCGGGAAAGCTGGGCGGCGGACCGGGGCGGCGAACCCGGGGCGGCGGAGTTCGGCGAACGAAGGGGCCGTCACCTCGCCAGGCAGGACCGGGCCAGACCCTGGCCGGGCTGCGCACCGTCTCGCATCGTCTCGCACTGCCCGGGGTCGGCCGTGAGCCCCGGGTCCGCCCACGGCCGCCGACACGGCTCAGCCGTCGTCGATCGACGCGCTCCAGCGCTGCCACTGGGCCAGCGCACGGCGGTCGCGCTTGGTCGGGCGGCCGTGCGCCTGCGCCGGCTCGGCCTCGGCGCGACGGTGCTGCGCGGCCTGCCGCGCGCGCTCGATGCTCTCGGCCGTCTCGCGGTACAGCGCCTGTGCCTGCGGCGCCGGGCCGCGCCGGGCGTCCAGCGCGCAGACCTCGATCGAGCGCAGCAGCGCGCCCTGGCGCAGCTCGATGCGGTCGCCGACGCGCAGCTCGCGCGCCGGCTTGGCGCTGTGGCCGTTGACCTGGACGCGGCCATGCTGCGCGGCCTGCGCGGCCAGCGCGCGCGTCTTGTAGAAGCGCGCCGCCCACAGCCACTTGTCCAGCCGCATCGCGGCGGCGTCGGCGCTGGCGGCAGGGGCAGGCTCGGGCGGCGGCTTCATCGGGCGAGACCGGGAGTCTGCCGCAGCGCGGCGGTACGCCGGCGCGGCGCCGGCCGCGAGCTTTCCCTAGGGCGCCGCCTCGCGGCGGCGACCGGCAGTCGGCGGCAGCGGCCGCACGGCACAATCGGCCATGGACCTGTCACCCTTCCCCCGCCGCCGCTACACCGAAGGCGCCACGCCGATCCACCCGCTGCCGCGCTTCAGCGCCGAGCTCGCCCGCCAGTGCCCGGGCGGGCGCGGGCCCGAGGTCTGGGTCAAGCGCGACGACATGCTCGGGCTGTTCCCGGGCGGCAACAAGACGCGCAAGCTGGAGTTCCTGGTCGCCGACGCGCTCGCGCAGGGCGCCGACACGCTGGTGACCTGCGGCGCGCCGCAGTCCAACCACTGCCGGATCACGCTCGCCGCGGCGGCCACCGAAGGGCTGAAGTGCCGCTTCGTGATCGAGGAGCGCGTGCCCCGCAGCTACGACCCGAAGGGCGGCGGCAACCACCTGATGTTCCGGCTGCTCGGGGTCGAGGCGATCACCGTGGTGCCGGCCGGCACCGACATGGCCGCGGCGATGCGCGCGGTTGCCGCCGAGCTGGCGGCCGCCGGCCGCAAGGCCTACGTGGTCCCGGGCGGCGGCTCGAACGCGCTCGGCGGCCTGGGCTACGTCGCCTGCGCGCAGGAGCTGCAGCAGCAGTGCTTCGAGCGCGGCTTGAGCTTCGACCGGGTGGTCCTGGGCTCGGGCAGCTCGGGCACCCACGGCGGGCTGCTGGCCGGCTTTCTGGGCACCCACGTGCGCACGCCGATCGTCGGCATCGGCGTCAGCCGCGATCCGGCCGACCAGGAGCCGCTGGTGCACGCCGAGGCGCAGGCGGTGGCCGACCTGCTGGGCCTGGGCCTGCGGGTGCCGCGCGAGGCGGTGCAGACCGTGGGCGGCTACTGGCAGCCGAAGTACTCGGTGCCCAACCCGATGATGGTCGAGGCGGTGCAGTGGCTCGCGCGCAGCGAGGCGCTGCTGCTCGACCCGGTGTACACCGGCAAGGCGATGGCCGGGCTGATCGGGCTGGCGCGCAAGGGCAGCTTCGCGCCCGGCGAGCGCGTGCTGTTCCTGCACACCGGCGGGCTGCCGTCGCTGTTCGCGTACCAGGACGTGGTGCTCGGCGACGCGCCGCCGGTCTGAGGCCGGCGCGACGCTGCCACCGGACCTGCGAGCGGCTGCCGTGCGCCGGCCGACGGGGTCGATCGTGCATCAACGAGGAGCAAGCCACATGATCCGTCGCATCATCGTCGCCGCGGCGCTGCTGGCCGCCGGCGCTGCCCAGGCCCAGAGCGCGGCCTTCACGCTCGCCAGCCCCGACCTCGCGGCCGGCCGCTTCGACGACAAGTTCGTGCTCGACGGCTTCGGCTGCAAGGGGCAGAACGTGTCGCCGGCGCTCGAGTGGCGCGATCCGCCGGCGGGCACCAAGTCCTTCGCGCTGCAGGTCTACGACCCCGACGCGCCGACCGGCAGCGGCTTCTGGCACTGGGCGGTCTACAACATCCCGGCGAACGTGAGCGCGCTGGCGCAGGGTGCGGGCAACGATCCGGCGCGGCTGCCGCCGGGCGCGTTCGGCGGCAACACCGACTTCATGGACACCGGCGCGACCAAGGGCAACGGCAACTACGGCGGCCCCTGCCCACCGCAGGGCGAC
>CAZKCJ010000089.1:3561-4484 GCA_964550885.1 uncultured Rubrivivax sp.
AGGGCGACCGGCCGCACCGCTACGTGTTCACGCTGTACGCGCTCGGCGTCGACCGGCTCGAGGTTGCCGGCGGCGTGCCGCGCACCGGCAGCGCCGGGCTGTACGGCTTCGTGCTGAACAAGGGCGTCGGCGCGGCGCTGCTGGGCAAGGCCTCGTTCACCGCGACCTACGGCCGCTGAGCGCGCGCGCCGCGCTTCGCGCCCGGGAGGTTCAGCCGCGCGCTGCCGACGGCGGCGCGGCTGGTGCCGCGCCAGCGTCGGGCGGCGAATCCCAGCCCTGCAGGTGGCGCAGCGCGATCCGGCGCAGCGCGTCGATCCACTCGGGCCGGTCGTTCAGCGCGCTGAGGTAGTGGAACTCGCGCCCGCCCGCGCCCAGGAAGGCGGCGCGGCCTTCCTGGTCGATCTCCTCGAGCGTCTCCAGGCAGTCGGCGACGAAGCCCGGGCAGATCACGTCGACCCGCTCGACCCCGGCGCGCGCCAGCTGCACCAGCGTCGGCTGGGTGTAGGGCTGCAGCCAGCGCGCGCGGCCGAAGCGGCTCTGGAAGGTGACCCGGTACTGCTCGGGCGCCAGGCTCAGCTCGCGCGCGAGCAGCCGCGCGGTCGCGTGGCAGGCGTCGTGGTACGGATCGCCGCGCTCGCGGCTGCGCGCCGGCATCCCGTGGAAGCTGATCAGCAGCATCGGCCCGCGCCCCTGCGCCTGCCAGTGCGCGCGCACCCGTGCGGCCAGTGCGGCGATGTACGCCGGCTCGTCGTGGAAGCCGTGCACGAAGCGCAGCTCGGGCACGCGGCGGGCCGCGCGCGCCCACGCGGCGACCGCGTCAAAGGCGCTGCCGGTGGTGCTGCCCGAGTACTGCGGGTACAGCGGCAGCACCAGCACCCGGGTCACGCCGGCGGCGCGGAGCCCCGGCAGCCGGCCGGCGCGCG
>CAZKCJ010000089.1:4494-9881 GCA_964550885.1 uncultured Rubrivivax sp.
GCTCGGCGGCGATCGCCGGCTGGCCGTAGCGCATCGCCGCGCGCACCGGCAGCAGCCGGCCGGCCTGGCCCAGATAGCCGCCCAGCAGCGCCGCCTGCCGGGCGCTCCACAGCGCCAGCGGCGAGCCCTCGGGCGTCCAGATGCGCGCGTACTTGCGCGCCGACTTCGCCGGCCGCAGCGGCAGGATCAGCCCGTGCAGCAGCGGCCACCAGAGCAGGCGCGGCAGCTCGACCACGCGCCGATCGGCGAGGAACTCGGCCAGGTAGCGGCGCACCGCCCGCGGCTCGGGCGCCGCCGGCGTGCCGACGTTGACCAGCAGGATGCCGCAGCGCGCCGCGGCGGCATCGCCGGGTGCGGCGGCCGGCTCCGCGCGATAGCCGCTCACCGGCGGCTCCGGCGCGCCCGGCTCACCGGGCGGCCCGTTGCCGTGCAGGCGTTGGCGCCGGCGGGCGCGGGGCCGCGGTCATCGGCCGGGCCGCGGCAGCGCGGCGAGCGCCCCG
Organism: uncultured Rubrivivax sp.; assembly: GCA_964550885.1. GTDB lineage: Bacteria > Pseudomonadota > Gammaproteobacteria > Burkholderiales > Burkholderiaceae_C > Rubrivivax. The sequence goes on from CAZKCJ010000089.1 coordinate 4,995, forward strand.
GCGAGCTGCGCCTGGTCCAGCGGCTTCGACCAGCAGCCGCTGAAGCCGGCGGCCAGCGCGCGTGCGGGCAGCGTCGCGTCGTCGTCGGCGCTGCACAGGAAGGCCGGGGTCGCGTCCAGGCCGGCGCTCGCGCGCAGCGCGCGAAGCAGCGCCAGGCCGTCGAGGTCGGGCAGGTGCAGGTCGATCACCAGCACGTCGGGCTGCACCGTGTGCACGCAGGCCAGCGCCTCGTCGGCGCTGGCGGCGGTGGCCACCTGCAGGCCGGGCAGCGCCTGGCAGGCGGCCTCGAACAGCAGCAGATTGACGCGGTCGTCGTCGACGTACAGCAGCTGCATCAGGTGCCCGGCGCGGCGGCGTCGTCGTGCAGCACCTCGAAGCGCACCACCGCCGAAGTCGGGTCGGCCGGCGTGCCGCCCAGCCCGATCGCGCCGCGCCCGTGCAGCGTGCAGCTGCCGCGGCGCAGGCTGACGATCTCGCCGTCGCCGAAGCGCACGTAGGTGCCGTTGTAGCTGAGGTCGCTGAGCTGGAAGCTGCCGCCGTGCCAGTCCAGCCGCGCGTGCGAGCGCGACACCCGCGAGTCGTCGACGCGGTAGTGCGCCTGCGGGCTGCGGCCCAGCACCGCCGGCAGCTCGCGGCTGGCGAAGGTGCAGCTGTGGTCGAGCCAGCTCAGCCGCACCGCGTCGGGCTCCAGCGGCGGCTGGATGTCGCCGAACTGGGTGGCGGCGCTGTCGCCGCGGCGCCCGCCGAGCGCGAACACCGGCACCGGCTCGACCCGCCCGCGCAGCACGATCTGGTCGAGGCTGCGGAACTGGCGCCGCTGCGCGCCGGGCAGCCCCTCGAGCACCGGCGCGGTGACCAGCGTTTCGCTGTCGCCCGCGTGGTCGAGCAGTCGGGCGGCGACGTTGACCGCGTCGCCGAAGCAGTCGCCGTCGAGCAGCACCACCTCGCCGTGGGCGATCGCCACCTGCAGGCGCAGCGCGGCGAGATCGGTGCCGGGCTGCGCGGCGTTGCGCCGCGCGACCGCGGCCAGCGCATCGTGCATCTGGGTCGCCGCCTTGACCGCCGCTGCCGGCGATTCGAACACCGCCATCAGGCCGTCGCCCAGCGTCTTGAGCACCTGGCCGCCGCGCTGGGTGACCGCCGGCACCAGCGCCGCCACGCAGCGCGTGACCAGCGCCGCCGCCTCGGCGTTGCCGAGAGCCTCGAACAGGCCGGTGCTGCCGCGCAGGTCGGCGAAGACGATGGTGCGCTCGGTCCGGTGCGTCATGCCGGCGGACAGTGTAATGCGCGGGGTGGGATGGGCTCGGGGCCGGGATGGGAGTCGCGACTCCAGCGCGCCGGCTGCGGTCGGGGGCTGTGGCCCCTCCGGCAGCGGCCCGTGATCGGCTCCGCGGATGCAAGGGCAGGGGCGCGCGAGCTGCGGCCGCGCGTGCCTGGCCGACCCTGCAGCTTGTCCAGGTGCCTGCGCAGCTCATGCCTGCGGCACAGGCTCCACAGCGCTCGCTGCGCGAGCCCCGCAGCCTGCGGCCGCGGCTGCCTGGCCAACCTTTGTCCAAGTACGTGCGCAGCATGTGCCTGCGGCGCAAGCTCAGGCGCGCTCGCTGCGCGACCGCGCGCCGCCTTCGGCGGGCACCTATCTGGCCAATCAAAGATTGTCCAGATAGGTCCTGAGCTTGTCACTCCTGCTCGGGTGCTTGAGCTTGCGGATCGCCTTGGCCTCGATCTGACGGATGCGCTCGCGCGTCACGTCGAACTGCTTGCCCACTTCTTCCAGCGTGTGGTCGGTGCTCATCTCGATGCCGAAGCGCATGCGCAGCACCTTGGCCTCGCGCGGCGTGAGCGAATCGAGCACCTCCTTGACCACGCCGTGCATCGACGCGTGCAGCGCGGCGTCGGCCGGCGCGAGCGTGGCGGTGTCCTCGATGAAGTCGCCCAGGTGCGAGTCGTCGTCGTCGCCGATCGGCGTCTCCATCGAGATCGGCTCCTTGGCGATCTTCAGGATCTTGCGGATCTTGTCCTCGGGCATCTCCATGCGCGCGGCCAGCGTCTGCGGATCGGGCTCCTGCCCGGTTTCCTGCAGGATCTGGCGGCTGATCCGGTTCATCTTGTTGATCGTCTCGATCATGTGCACCGGGATGCGGATGGTGCGCGCCTGGTCGGCGATCGAGCGCGTGATCGCCTGGCGGATCCACCAGGTCGCATAGGTCGAGAACTTGTAGCCGCGGCGGTACTCGAACTTGTCGACCGCCTTCATCAGGCCGATGTTGCCCTCTTGAATGAGGTCGAGGAACTGCAGCCCGCGGTTGGTGTACTTCTTCGCGATCGAGATCACCAGGCGCAGGTTGGCCTCGATCATCTCCTTCTTCGCGTCGCGGCTGGCCTTCTCGCCTGCGTTCATCCGCTTGTTGATCGCCTTCAGGTCCTCCAGCGGCACCACCGCCTTGGCCTGCAGGTCGATCAGCTTCTGCTGCAGCTCCTGCACCGCCGGCAGGTTGCGGCCGAGCACCGCGCTGTAGGGCTTGCCGGCGGCGGCCTCGCGCTCGGCCCACTTCAGGTTGAGCATGCCGGCGGGGAAGGTGCGGATGAAGTGCTCCTGCGGCATGCCGCACTTGTCGACCGCGATCTTGCGGATCTCGCGCTCGTAGCGGCGCACGTCGTCGACCTGGCTGCGCAGGATGTGGCACAGCCGCTCGATCGTCTTCACCGTGAAGCGGATCGTCATCAGGTTGTCGCTGATCGCGTGCTGCGCCTTGTCGTACGCGGGGCTGCGGTAGCCGTCGCGCTCGAAGGCGCGGCGCATCCGCTCGAAGTGCCCGCGCAGCTCGTCGAAGCGGGCCAGCGCGGCGATCTTCAGCTCCTCGAGCTTCTTGGTCAGCGCGCGGCTGCCGCCGTCGCCGTCGTCGTCGTCGTCGTCGTCGAACTCGTCGTAGTCCTCCTCGGCGACGTAGTCGTCGGCCTCGTCGTCGCTGACGAAGCCGTCGACGACCTCGGAGATCTTCATCTCGCCCGACGCGATCTTGTCGGCCATCGACAGCAGCTCGGCGATCGTCGTCGGGCTCGCGCTGATCGCCAGCATCATCGCCTGCAGGCCGCCTTCGATGCGCTTGGCGATCTCGATCTCGCCCTCGCGCGTGAGCAGCTCGACCGTGCCCATCTCGCGCATGTACATGCGCACCGGGTCGGTGGTGCGGCCGAACTCGGAGTCGACCGTCGACAGCGCGGCCTCGGCCGCCTCCTCGGCCTCCTCGTCGGTGGCGGTGGCGGTGTTGCTGCCGCTGATCAGCAGCGTCGCCGTGTCCGGCGCCTGCTCGTACACGGCCACGCCCATGTCGTTGAGCATCGACACGATCGCCTCGAGGATCTCGTTGTCGACCAGCTTCTCGGGCAAGTGGTCGCTGATCTCCTGGTGCGTGAGGTAGCCGCGGGTCTTGCCCATCTTGATCAGCGTCTTCAGCTCCTGCCGGCGCTTGACCACCTCTTCCTCCGAGAGCGTCGCCTCCTCGAGTCCGAACTCGCGCATCAGCGCGCGCTCCTTCGCACGGCTGACCTTCACGCGCAGCGGCTTGGCCTTGGCTTTGGCGTCGACCTCGGCTTCGGCAGCGGCGACTTCGGCGTCGACCTCGCCCGCGTCGCCGTAGTCGTCGTCGACCGGCAGGTCGGCGAGGTCCTGGTCGAGCCCGGGCTTCGCAGGCTTCTTGTCCTTCGACGGCGCCGGCGGTGCCTTGGCTGCCGGCTTGGCGGCGGCGGGTGCGGTGCGGGCCGCAGCCTTGGCCGCGGGCGCGGCGGGCTTGGCCGGCGCCTTGGCGGTTGGCTTGGCTGCCGGCTTCGCTGTCGGCTTCGCGTCGGCCTTGGCGGCAGGCTTGAGCGCAGGCTTCGCGCCGGCCTTGGCGGCAGGCTTGGCAGCCGGCTTCGCGGCGGGCACCGCATGGGCCGACTTCGGCGCGGTCGCTGCCGGCTTGGGCGCGGGCGCGTGGGCGGCCTTGGCTGCGGCGGCCTTGGCGGGGGTCGCGGCGGCGGTTGCGGGCTTGGCCTTGGTCGAAGCGGAGCTCTTGGCGGGCGTGACGGTCTTCTTGGCGGTCATGCGGTTCCCCTGCGGTTCCTGTACTGGGCAGCCGGATTCGATGCACCACCCGTCAACCGCCCGAGGCGAGCGGCGGCGGGGCAGCGGATCGAAGCGTGTGAGTGACGGCCGGCGCGGCTGCGGCGTCCGGTGGTGCGGCGTTTGGACGAGCGCGCCGTTGCGGCGCGGCCCTTGCGGGAGGTGCAGGCCGGATGGGGTGACCCGTGTCGCGGGTGGCCAGGGCCCGGAGGTGCCGTCGTCACGTCTGCCGCCGTGAACGGGCAGGATTATATCGTCGGCGCTGCGGCGGCAACGCGCGGCGGCGAGGCCCGCGACCTGCCTTTGGCTGCCGGCAGCCGCAGCGGCCGTCCGGCCGCGACGCGTGGACCGCCGCCGGCCGCGATCAGCGCGCCGCCGCCCGCTGTGCGATCAGCGCGCCGCCGCGCCGCCGGCGTCCAGCGCCTGCAGGCGGCGCCACACCTCCTGGTACTCGCGCCGCGCCTGCGGGTCGTCGCTGCCGACCACCGCCAGCGCCTCGCAGCGCGCCTGCAGATGCTCGCGCCACAGCCGCGTGAGCACGCGCCGCAGGTCGTCGAACTCGAGCTGGTCGTCGACCGCGATCGACGCCATCAGCCGATGCGCGAGCTCGGCGACCGGCTCGTCGGCAAGGCTCGCCTGCAGCGTCGTCCAGTTGACCGGGCCGTGCTCGAGCAGCTGGCGCTCGAGCCAGTTGCTCAGCGAGCCGAAGGGCTCGGGCAAGTGGTGCAGCAGCTCGTGGTCGTCGGCCGCGAGCTGCTCCCACCACTGGCTGCGCAGCAGCAGCATCC
>CAZKCJ010000090.1:0-9855 GCA_964550885.1 uncultured Rubrivivax sp.
GCTTCGGTCTGGCGCCCGAACGGCTGCTGGTGGGCTCGGCCCCAGCGGGTTCTCGTTGGCGCCCATCGGGCGCGGGCGCGGGCTCACCGCGCGGTCCTCGGCGCAGCGCACTGCACGCTCGGCCGCCGGTGCAGCCCGGGACGCCGGGGTCGGCACCGCACGGCTCACGGATCGAGGAAGTTGCCCGCCAGCGACGCCACGCGTTCGCTGCCGGGTTCGAACTGCACGCCGGCCGGGTTTTCGCCGTTGCGCACGGCTTGCACCTGGCGCGACAGGTAACGGCGCAACATCGCGATGCCGCGGTCGGTGGTGCCGAAGTGCTCCTCGGAGTGGATCGAGATCGGCCCCTGGCCGACCTGGGCCTCGTAGTCGCCGGGGTACTGCTGGTGCTCGGCCTCGCTGAGCTCGGCCCAGGGCTTGCCGTTCATGGTCGAGCGCACGCGTGCGAGTGCACCACGCTCGCGCACGCGCCCGGCGCTGTAGATGCGGAAGTGGGTGTCGTCGATCGGCAGCACCCAGCCGATCAGGTGGCAGGGGCCGTACTCCTCGACGCGCGGATTGGCGACGACCCGCAGCGTGGGCACCATCGCCTCGGTGATGCGGCGGTGAGTGCTGCCGTCGGGCAGGCGGCGCCGCTGCGTGCTGCGGATGCCGAGCTCGAAGGACTCGAACTCGACCTCGGGCATCAGGCCCATCTGCGGCACGAACTGCGGACCGCTGAACAAGCCGTGCAGGATCGGCACGTGGTACGGATCGACCACGTTTTCGTAGTGCTGCAGCCAGTTGCAGGGCACCACCGCCGGCCCGCCGCTGCCGATGCTGCGGTCGTCGGCTTCGACGAACTCGCCGTCGGGCAGGTTCTCGAGCAGCTCGTGCCGCGGCAGCAGCGGCCGGCGGTCGTCCGGGCCCAGGTACGCGAAGATCAGGCCGTAGCGCTCCTGCACCGGGTACCAGGGCTGGCGTACCCGTGCGCAGTGATCGTTGCTCGGCTCGCAGGGCTGGTCCAGGCAATGCCCGTCGACATCGAACAGCCAGCCGTGGTAGCAGCAGCGCAGGCCCTGCGGCTCGGTGCGGCCGTAGTACAGCGACGCGCCGCGGTGGGCGCAGCGCTCGTGCAGCAGCCCGGCGCGGCCCTGGTGGTCGCGGAACAGGATCAGGTTCTCGCCCAGCACGCGCACGCGGCGCGGCGTGCGGCCGGCGTCCTCGCTTAGGCCGACCGGGTGCCAGTAGCGGCGCAGCAGCTCGCCCATCGGCGTGCCGCGGCCGACTTCGGTCAGCTCCGCAAGGTGTTTCGCAGCAGGCAGGTCGTAGGCGGTTCGCAGCGCGGGCATCGGTGGTCCTTCGGACGTCAAGCAGGAGCCGCCAGCCCGTGGCGCGCGACCGGTACCCCCAGCATGGATGCCGGTCTTCGCAGGTTCAGGCGACTTTGGCGGCGACTGGCGAAGCCTGCATCGCCGCCAGATTCTCGGCGTAGCGCGGCCGATAGTGGCGCTCGAAATCGCCCCAGAAAGCGATTGGCCGGTCGCTGAGCGCCGTGTCCTCGTTGCCGCGCCGGCGGATCACCAGCCACTTGTGCCACTCGGGCGGATCGAGCTGCGGGTAGTCCAGCCGCTCAAAGTGCAGATACTCGCTCGACGCCTTGCGCGCCTCGCACGCGCTCACGATCATCTGCGCGCAGGTCAGGATGTCCTGGACTTCATGCACGCGCATCAGCTGGTGCGGGTTCGTCGCGGCCACGCGCGGCGCCTCGTGCAGCTGCAGGTCCTGCAGCCAGGTGCGCGCCAGCTCGAGCAGCTCGGCGTTCTTCGGCTCGCTGCAGTAGTTCTGCATCACGCGCGCGATCGCCGCGTTCAGCTCCTTCCAGTCGGGCCCGGTCGCCGGCTGCGCGAGCGGCGCGTAGACGCGCGTCCGTTCGCGCTCGATCTGCCCGCTGTCGGGTTCGGGCGGCGGCCGGCTGCGCGCCGCCAGTGCGGCGCGCGCACCGGCGTAGCGTCCGGTGCAGGCGGCGTGCGAGTGGTCCTGGCCGCCAAACAGCAGGTCGCCGGCGCCGTAGAGCCCGGGCAGGTTCGACTGCAGGTCCCAGTCGACCAGCAGCCCGCCGCACACGCCCTGTTCGCCGAAGGTGCGCTCTTGCGGCAGCACCGGCTCGCGCATGCCGTGGCCGCGCAGGAAGTCGTAGCTCTGCAGCATGTCGCGGTCGGGGTCGAAGCCGGCGGCGGTGTAGGCCTGCATCACCGGGATGCGTGTCTTGCCTTCGTTGCCGACCATCAGGCCCCAGATCGCCCGGCGCTCCAGCTCGGGCATGCCGGCCAGGTCGGCATAGAAGGGCGGCGCGAACTCGCCGGCGCGCATCCGCGCCTCGAGGTCGGGCGTCGGCCGCGGCCCGGCGTACTCCTTCAACCCCGGGTGCGGGTGCGAACTCGAGCCGCCGCCCATGATGAAGAACTTCTGCCCCGGCGCCGGCCGGCAGCGTTGCGCCAGCGTCTGCAGCGGCCGGCCCCAGGCGTCGACCCAGGGCACTTCGCGTCCCTTGGCATCGACGATCGTGCACGGATACCAGGTGTTGATCGCGTTGCCGCTGCCGTAGGGCGGATACGCGTAGGCGCTGCCGAAGGGCGAGCGCATCGACTTCTCCATCATCGTGAACTCGGCACCGGCGCGCCACGCGATCGCGTAGCCGGTGCCCGAACACGAGGGCGGCCGGAAGGTCGAGATGCCGCGCAGCTCGGACGAGAAGGTCCAGATGCGCTGCGGTCGGCTGGTGGCCAGCACCACCGCGCCGGCCCGCACCACGATGAAGGCGCCGCTGCGCGCGTGCACGCCGGTCGCGCCCACGACGCGCGCGCCAGGGCGGCCGCCTTCGGTCAGCAGCGAGGAGACCGCGACGCGGTCGAACACCTGCACGCCCAAGCGGCGGCACTGCTCGCGCAGCAACGGCTTGAAGTTGTGGCCCCAAACGCGCAACACGGTGCGGCCGACATAGTCATAGGCGAACAGCAGCTTGCTCGCCGGATCGCGGAAGTCGGCACCAGTGAACTCGCCGTCGGTGTCGCGCACCTTGCCGCCGAACGCTTCCATCTCGAGCAGCGTCTCGTAGGCGGACGCGCACTGCACGTAGCTGGAGATCCCGCTGCGGTAGCCCCCCTGGTTGTCGATCAGCGCCTGCGTGAACTCCTCGGGCGTGACGCCCGACGCCGGGTTGTCGGGCGCCCACTGCCAGTGGTCGACGCCAGCGCCGCCGGCACCGCTGCGCTCGGTCGCGGCCTTCTCGAGGATGATCACGCGCGCACCGCAACGCGCGGCGGCGATCGCCGCCCACGCCCCGGCGATGCCGCCGCCCAGCACCAGCACGTCACAGTCGTGTCTGCGCTGATCGCCCCAGCGCACGGCGTAGGGCCAGCGCAGCAACTCGCCGTCACGGTGCAGGGATGGCATCGCGTACTCCTTGCGGGCTGCAGTCGTGACTTCAGACGCGGAAGTGCTCGCCGCTGTCCTTGCGCTTCCAGCGCACCCGCTGCTGCAGCGGGTGGTTCAGCCGGATCGCGCCGGGGAGCGGGCAGTCGTCGACGCAGGGGCCGCAGTACCAGCACTCGTCGGGGTGCAGGATCAGCGGCGGCTTGCCCTTCACCGGGTTCGGGATGAACACATCCTCGAGGCACACCGTCAGACAGCGGTTGCAGCCGTTGCAGATCGATTCGTCGAACAGCACCGGGTTCGCAGGTGCAACCCGGTTGGGCAGAGCGTAGACGGGGTCGGTCATGCCACCTCCAGAGTCTTCGACGGCAGGGCGCGAGCATGCCGAATAACCCTACTCGCGTCTGTCCTCTGCACTGAGGACAGACGCGCGCCGCGTCAAAGGCACAGCGCGAACAGCTCGGCCTGGCTGCTGACGCCCACGCGCGCGTAGCCCCGCCGGCGGTAAGTGAGCACGCTGGTCAGCGCAATGCCCAGGTCGAGCGCGATCCCTTCGGAGGTCATGCCCACGAGTACCCGGGCCAGCACCTCGCGCTCGCGCCGCGTCAACGCGCCGCAGATCGCGCTCAGGCGCGCGGCCGCACCTTCGGTGCGGTCGCCGCGGGCGCGCGAACGCAGCCGCATCCGCAGGATCGCCACGTGCTTGAGCGCCAGCGCGGCGAGCAACTGCGCCAACGCTTCGATCGCGGCACGATCGTCGTCGGAGAACGGGCCGCTGGCTTCCAGTCGGTACAGGTTCAGCGCGATCAGCTGGCCGCTGTCGCCGGTGGCCACGGTCAGCCGCTCGAGCAGTCCCGACCGGCCGTAGCAGGCGTCGCGGTACGAGGTCTGCCCGATCGCTGCACGGCGCTGAAGCAAGACCTGTACGCCGGCCTGCGCCGGTACCCTCAGGTTCGGATCGTGCCGGTACTGCCCGGCAAGGTACGCCTGCTGGACGGAAGCGACATGTTCGCCGCCGCGCCAACTGGCGGATTCGAGTACCGGCGGCCGTGCGCGATCGGCGAAGCGCATCAGGCACACGTGGTCGACTGCGACGCGGGCGTTCAGGGCCGCCAGCAGTGCCGCCGCGAAGCTCTCGCCGCCGAGTGCGGCCACGGCCGACGCAAGAGCCATGGACGGCGCATCGCCAACCCGGTCCATCGGAGCAACGATCTGATCGTGTCGAGCGGCTGCGTCAACGCGCGCAGCGGCGGCAGCCGCGGGGCAGCAAACGCAAGACGAGGAACGTCGACGTCCGCCGTCGTGATCGAAGGCTGCAGCCGCGCACGGTTCTACGCCCTTGTCGTCAACGCCCGCTCCAGCGCATCGACGAAGATCGCGGCGACGTCGCAGCCGGTCTGCTGCGCGATCTCCTGGAAGCAGGTCGGGCTGGTCACGTTGATCTCGGTCAGATAGTCGCCGATCACGTCCAGGCCGACCAGCAGCAGGCCGCGCGCGGCCAGCTGCGGGCCGATGTGCGCGGCGATCTGGCGGTCGCGCTCGCTCAGCGGCTGCGCGACGCCCTTGCCGCCGGTGGCGAGGTTGCCGCGGATCTCGCTGCCCTGCGGCACGCGGGCCAGGCAGTAGGGCACCGGCTCGCCGTCGATCACCAGCACGCGCTTGTCGCCGGCGACGATCTCGGGCAGGTACTGCTGCACCATGATCGTGGTGCTGCCGTTGCGGTTCAGCGTCTCGGTGATGCTGCCCAGGTTCAGTCCGTCGGCGCTGACCCGGAAGATCCCCATGCCGCCCATCCCGTCCAGCGGCTTGAGGATGATGTCGCGGTGCTGCTCGTGGAAGCTGCGCACCTCGGCGGCCGAGCGCGTGACCAGCGTCGCCGGGATGAACTGCGGGAACTCGAGGATCGCGAGCTTTTCCGGGTGGTCGCGCAGCGCCCGCGGCGAGTTGAAGACCTGCGCGCCGTCGGCTTCGGCGCGGCCGAGCAGGTGGGTCGCGTAGAAGTATTCGCTGTCGAAGGGCGGGTCCTTGCGCATCAGCACCGCGTCGAAGGCGGGCAGGCCCAGGTCCTGCGCGCCCAGCGGCGCGTACCAGTCGTCCAGCCGGCCGGTCAGCGCGATCCGCTGAGCGTGCGCGCGCACCGTGTCGCCGCGCCGCCAGGACAGGTGCCGCGGCTCGCAGGCCCACAGCTCGTGGCCGCGCGCCGCCGCCTCGCGCATCATCGCGAAGGTCGTGTCCTTGTAGGGCTTGAAGGCTTCCAGCGGGTCGGCGACGAACAGCAGCTTCACGGCGGGCACTCGGTTCGGGGGCGAAGGCGCGAGTGTTGCACCACCGGCGCGCTAGCGTCAGATCTCGACCTTGGTGCCGAGCTCGACGATCCGGTTGGCGGGCAGGTTCAGGAAGTCGGCCGCCGCCGACGCGTTGCGGTGCATGCTGGCGAACAGCTTCTCGCGCCACAGCGCCATGCCCACGCCGATCGTCGGCATCACGATGTCGCGCGACAGGAAGTAGCTGGTGTCCATCTCGTCCAGCGGCACGCCGCGGTCGCGCAGCAGCGCCAGCGCCTCGGGCACGTCGGGGTCGTTCTTGAAGCCGAAGTGCAGCGTCACCTGCCAGCAGTCGTGGCCTAGCGGGCGCAGCTCGACCCGCCGGTCGAAGCCGATCCAGGGCACGTCGTGGTGCGTGACTACGACGAACAGGTTGTGCTCGTGCAGCACCTTGTTGTGCTTCAGGTTGTGCAGCAGCGCGTTCGGCGCCAGGTCCGCCTGCGCGTTCAGGAACACCGCGGTGCCCGGCACCCGCGTCGGCGGCTTGACGAACACCGCCTGCAGGAAGCTCTCCAGGTCGATCGCGTCGTGCCGCAGCCGCTCGCCGACCAGCCGCCGGCCGGTGCGCCAGGTGACCATCAGCGTGAACATGCCGCCGCCGATGACCAGCGGGAACCAGCCGCCGGCCGGCAGCTTCAGCAGGTTGCTGGCGAAGAAGGCGGCGTCGACGACGAAGAAGAAGCCGGTCACCGCCAGGCTCGGCAGCACCGGATAGCGCCACACGTGGCGCAGCACGAAGAAGGTCATCACGGTGGTGATCGTCATGTCCAGCGTGACCGCGATGCCGTAGGCCGCCGCCAGGTTCGACGAGGTCTTGAACAGCGCCACCGCCAGCACGATGAAGCCGTACAGCCCCCAGTTGACGAAGGGCAGGTAGATCTGGCCGGTGTCGCGCACCGAGGTGTGCAGCACCCGCAGCCGCGGCAGCAGGCCCAGCTGCGACGCCTGCTTGGTGACCGAGAAGGCCGCGGTGATCAGCGCCTGCGACGCGATCACCGCGGCGGCGGTGGCCAGAAACACCAGCGGCAGCCGCGCCCACGCCGGCGCGGCCAGGTAGAACGGGTTCTCGACCGCGTCCGGCTGCGCGAGCAGCAGCGCGCCCTGACCGAAGTAGTTGACCACCAGCGCCGGCATCACGAAGCTGTACCAGGCGATGCGGATCGGCCGCCGGCCGAAGTGGCCCATGTCAGCGTACAGCGCCTCGCCGCCGGTCACGCACAGCACCACCGCGCCCAGGCCGATGAACGCGATCAGCGGCTGCTCGACCCAGAAGCCGACCGCGTAGACCGGGTTCAGCGCGACCAGCACGCGCGGGTTGGCGACCACATGCGGCAGCCCGATCGCGACCAGCACGACGAACCAGACCAGCATCACCGGTCCGAAGGCCTTGCCGATGCCGCCGCTGCCCAGGCGCTGCACCGCGAACAGCGCGGTCAGCACCAGCAGCACCAGCGGGATCACGAAACGGTCCAGCGCCGGCGCAGCGACCTGCAGCCCCTCGACCGCCGACAGCACCGTGATCGCCGGCGTGATCACGCCGTCGCCGTAGAACACCGCGGTGCCGAACAGGCCGACCAGCAGCAAGATCTCGAACATCCGCGGCCGCTCGCGCACCGCGTGCGTGGCCAGCGCCAGCAGTGCGATCAGCCCGCCCTCGCCGTTGTTGTCTGCGCGCAGCACCAGCAGCACGTACTTCAGCGACACGATGATCGTGATCGTCCAGAAGATCAGCGACAGCACCCCGAGCACGTTGTCGGCGCTGGGCGGGATGTGGCCGGCGTGGAAGACCTCCTTCAGCGCGTACAGCGGGCTGGTGCCGATGTCGCCGTAGACGACGCCGAGCGCCCCCAGCGTGAGCGCGGCGGTCGCACCGGGGCTGCGCGGCGTGGTGGAGCTCAAGGTGGCGGCTGCAGGCGGCGCCCGCGATCGGGCGCTTCGGCGGCGCAGGCTACCCGCGTACCCGGCCCGCGCGCAACCCCGCGCCGGCGGGGTCGGGTGTCCGGCTCAGCCTTGCAGGCCGCGTGCGCGCGTTGCATGCGCGCACCCGTTCGCAGGCACCCGACCCCGCGCAGGCGGGGTCGGGTGTCCGGCTCACGCATACGCTTCGGCTTCCGGGTCGGTGGCTTCGAGCTCGTAGCTCGCGGCGACGCTGGCCAGCCGGCCGATCACGCCGTACATGTAGAAGCGGTTCGGCGTGCTCGCCGCGTGCCGGTCGCCCAGCCGCGGCAGGTCGCCGCCGTGCGCGAACGCCAGCGGCACGTACTTCGTGCCCGGCCCGTTCAGCACCTCGTCGGTGCCGCGCTCGGCGTGCGTGCGGTAGAAGCCGCCGACCACGTAGCGGTCGATCATGTAGACGATCGGCTCGGCGACGGTGTCGTTCACGCGCTCGTAGCTCGGCACGCCCTCCTGCACGATCAGCGACGCCCGTCCGGGGCCGACGGCCGCGCGCAGCGCCGCCTCGTCAAGCTCCTTGGCCTCGTGCAGCGTGATCACCGCCCGGCCGCCGGCCGCGGCGTCGGCCTTCAGCACCGCGTACGGCCGCTCGCGGATCGCGTACTCCTTGTACTTGCGCCGCACCTTGCCGATCACCGCGTCGACCTGGGTGCGCACCGCGTCGACGCCGGCCGGCCGCTCCAGGTCGACCTGCTCGCAGCGCGCGTGCTGCGAGTGGATCAGCCAGGGGTCCATGCCCAGCAGCTTCGCGAACTTCTTCGCGATCTCCTCGTAGGCCTGGAAGTGCCGCACCATGCTGCGCACGCTCCAGCCGGCGTGCAGCGGCGGCAGCAGGTACTGCAGGTGCAGCCCCTGCAGCACCGCCGGCACGCCGCCGGGCAGGTCGCAGTTGAGCACGATCGTGCACGGATCGAAGTTCTTCAGCCCGAGCCGGCCGCGCAGGCGCTTCAGCGGCTCCAGGCACAGCTGCGTGCCGTCGGGCAGCGTGATCGCGGTCGGCGTCTTGATCGCCGGATCGAGCGAGCCCAGCCGCACGTTCAGCCCCGCGTGGTGCAGCGTCTGCATCAGCCAGCGCAGGCTCAGCAGGTAGTGCGCGCTGCGGTCGGCCGGGTCGGGGATCAGCAGCAGGTTCTTGGCCTCGGGGCAGATCTTCTCGATCGCCGCCATCGCCGCCTGCACCGCCAGCGGCTGCATCGCCTGGGTCAGGTGGTGAAAGCCGGTCGGGAACAGGTCGGTGTCGACCGGCGCGAGCTTGAAGCCGGCGTTGCGCAGGCTCACCGCGCAGTAGAACGGCGGCGTGTGCTCCATCCATTCGAGCCTGAACCAGCGTTCGATCGCCGGCATCGATTCGAGGATGCGCTGCTCGAGCTCGTTGATCGGGCCCGTCAGCGTGGTGATGAGGTGCGGGACCATCGGTCCATTCTAGGCCCCGCCAACCGCGGCCCGGCCGCGCCCCGGGCCGCGCGCCGCCCGCCCTACAGCGGGTGGCTGACCAGCCGCAGCTCCGGGTCCTCGGGGTAGCGCTTGATCGCGAAGCCGAGCTTGCGCATCAGCGCCAGCATGCGCTCGTTGCTGACCAGCACGAAGCCGACGATCTCGGTCAGCCCACGGTCGCGGGCGACGTCCATGATGCTCTCCATCAGCCGTGCGCCCAGCCCCTTGCCGCTGCAGTCGTCGGCGACCACCAGCGAGAACTCGCAGCTGGTCTGGTCGGGCCGGGTCACGTAGCGCGACACGCCGATGATCCGCTCGGTCTCGACGATGCCGCCGTCGGCGTCGGCGCGGCGCTCCTTCTGCACCGCGACCAGCGCCATCTCGCGGTCGTAGTCGATCAGCGTGAAGCGCGCGAGCATCGCCGGCGGCAGCTCGGCCAGCGACGACACGAAGCGCAGGTAGCGGCTCTCGGGTGACAGCCGCTGCACCAGCTCCTGCATCATCTGGCCGTCGCCGGGCTGGATCGGCCGCACCAGGTACTCGCCGCCGCCGGGCAGCAGCCACACCTGCTCGTAGCGCGCCGGGTAGGGCAGGATCGCCAGGTGGCTGTAGGGCGTGCCCGCCAGCGTCGACGCGCTGCCGTCGACGACGATGCGCGCATCCACCGCGACCGCGCCGCCGGCGTCGACGATGATCGGGTTGATGTCCATCTCGCGCAGCTGCGGCAGCG
>CAZKCJ010000091.1:0-811 GCA_964550885.1 uncultured Rubrivivax sp.
GCCTCGCCGGCGCGCTCGCGGCGCTGCTGCGGCGGGCGCTGCCCGCAACGGTCGCGCCGACGCTGGTGCTGCCGGTGCCGCTGGCGCCGCGGCGCCTGGCCGAGCGCGGCTACAACCCGGCGTGGGAGCTTGCGCGGCGCGTCGCCGCCGCGGTCGGCGCTGCGGGCGACGCGCAGCTGCTGCTGCGCCCGGTTGACGGGCCGCACCAGGCCGCGCTGCCGCTGGCCGAGCGCCAGCGCAATCTGCGCCACGCGTTTCTGGTCGAGCCGCTGCGGCGGCGCGTGCTGGCCGGCCGGCAGGTCGCGTTGGTCGACGACGTGCTGACCAGCGGCGCGACCGCGGGCGCGGCGGCGCGGGCGCTGCTCGACGCCGGCGCCGCAGCGGTCGAGGTCTGGGCGCTGGCGCGGACCCCGGCACCGCAAGCCTGAGCGGACCGCGCAAGCCGATGCTCCACGTCGTCCTCGTGCAGCCGCAGATCCCGCCGAACACCGGCAACGTGATCCGGCTGGCCGCCAACACCGGCTGCAGCCTGCACCTGGTCGAGCCGCTGGGCTTTCGGATGGAGGACCGGCTGCTGCAGCGCGCGGGCCTGGACTACCACGAGTACGTGACCGTGCAGCGCCACCGCTCGTGGCGGCACTGGCTGGATGCGGCCGCGCCCGACCCGGCGCGCTGCTGGCTGTTCAGCCGCCACGCCGCCACCCCGCTCGCGCAGCTGCAGTGGCAGCGCGGCGACTGGCTGCTCTTCGGCCGCGAGGACCACGGCCTGCCGGCCGAGCTGCGCACGCAGTTCGCGCCGGCGCAGGGCGTG
>CAZKCJ010000091.1:821-9731 GCA_964550885.1 uncultured Rubrivivax sp.
CGTGCGCCTGCCGATGCGGCCGGGCCAGCGCAGCCTGAACCTGAGCAACGCGGTGGCGGTGGCGGTGTTCGACGCGTGGCGCAGCTTCGGCTACGCCGGCGGCAGCTGAGGACCCGCGCCGCACGCCGTCGCGCGTACCCGCAGCGCGCCCGACCGCGACGCTGCGCCCCCCGCGCTTCAGCCCGGCTGCTCGCTGCGCGCGTCGCGGCTCATCAGCTGCTGCAGCGCCTGCTGCGCGTCGATCCGGCCGTCGAGCACGTCGACCACCGCCGCGGTGATCGGCAGCTCGACGCCGCAGGCCTGCGCGCGCCGCAGCGCAGTCGCGGCGCTGTACACGCCCTCGGCGACGTGGCCCAGCTCGCGCAGGATCCGCGCGAGCGGCTGGCCGCGCGCGAGCCGTAGGCCGACGTTGCGGTTGCGCGAGAGGTCACCGGTGGCGGTCAGGACCAGGTCACCCAGCCCCGACAGGCCCATGAAGGTCTGCGCCTGCGCGCCCAGCGCCAGGCCCAGCCGGGTCATCTCCGCCAGGCCGCGGGTGAGCAGCGCGGCACGCGCGTTCAGCCCCGGCAGCGGCGCGGTGCCGGGTGCGTCCGCACGCGCAGCCAGCCCGTCGAGCAGGCCGGTGGCGATCGCCAGCACGTTCTTCAGCGCGCCGCCGACCTCGACGCCGACCGGATCGCCCGAGGTGTAGACGCGCAGCTGCTCGCCGTGCAGCGCGCGCACCGCGGCCTCGGCCAGCGCCGCGTCGGTGCTGGCCGCAACCAGCGCGGTCGGCTGGCCGCGCGCGACCTCGAGCGCGAAGCTCGGCCCCGACAGCACGCCGCAGCGCGCGTGCGGCGCGACCTCGGCCGCGACCTCGTGGCCGAGTGCGCCGGTGCCGGCCTCGAAGCCCTTGCTCAGCCACAGCACCGGCTGCGCCGGCGGCAGCGCAGCCAGGCGCTCGCGCAGCCCGGCCATCGGCGTCGCGATGATCAGCAGCCCGCCGGCCGCGTGCCGCAGCGCCGCGTCGTGGTCGGCGGTGATCGCCAGCGCCGCCGGCAGCGCGATGCCCGGCAGGTAGCGATCGTTGCACCGCGTCGCGCGCAGTGCGGCCGCCTGCGCCGGGTCGCGCGCCCACAGCAGCGTCGGGTTGCGGGCGCAGGCCGCCGCGGCCAGCGCGGTGCCCCAGGCACCGGCCCCGAGCACGCTGAGCTTCACGGGCACGGCGCGCCGGTGGCCGCGGCTTCAGACCGAGGTGATGATCCTCGACGAGCCGTTGCCGCCCTGCGTCTTGTCCTGGGCCTTGGCCTGCGCCTGCTGCGCTTCGAACATCGCCTGGAAGTTCACCTCGGACAGCAGGATCGGCGGGAAGCCGGCGCGGGTGCAGACGTCGGAGACGATCGCGCGCAGGTACGGGTAGATCATCTGCGGGCAGACGATGCTGAGGATGCCCTGCAGCTGGTCTTCGGGCACGTGGCGGATCTCGAAGATCCCGGCCTGCTTGGCCTCGATCAGGAACAGCGTGCGCTCCTGCACCTTGGTGGTGACGGTCGCGGTGACGGTCACCTCGTAGATGCCATCGGCGATCGACTGGGTGGCCATCGTCAGGTTGATCTCGACCTGCGGCTGCTGCTGCTCGAGCAGGATCTGCGGCGAGTTGGGCTGCTCCAGCGACAGGTCCTTCAGGTACATGCGCTGGATCTGGAAGATCGGGGTCTGGTCTTGATCGGCCATGGTCGGGTTCCGGCAGGGGTGGAGCCTGCCCGCCGTGGCGGCGGTGCGGGCCGAAGGCGGCGGATTATCCGCCGACGGTGCCGGCCAACAGCGGCAGCAGGCCGCCGCGGCGGTCGAGCTCGACCAGATCGTCGCAGCCGCCGACGTGCACGTCGCCGATGAAGATCTGCGGCACGGTGTAGCGGCCGGTCAGCTCGATCATCTGCTGGCGCTTCGCCGGCTCGAGGTCGACGCGGATCTCGTCGAGCTGCGTGACCCCGCGCTGCTGCAGCAGCGCCTTCGCGTGGATGCAGTACGGGCAGGTCGCGGTCGCGTAGATGCGCACCACGGGTTTGGTCGCGGAGGCGGTCATCGGGGCTGGCTCGCTTCGGGTTCGGGTCGGTCGGGGCGGCGGCGCACGGCACTCAGCCGGACTTCTCGATCGGCAGGTTGGCCGCGCGCCAGGCGTTGATGCCGCCGGCGAGCGAGCGCGCCTTGTCGTAGCCGGCCTTGCGCAGCTGCGCGACCGCCCGACTCGAGCGCGCACCGGTCGCGCACACCACCACCAGCGGCAGCGCCTTGTTCGCCGGCAGGCCCTTGCCCGACGCGATCGTCGCCAGCGGCACGCTGCGCGCGCCGGCAACGTGGCCGGCGGCGAACTCGGCTGGTTCGCACACGTCGATCAGCACCGCCTTCTCCTGGTTGATCAGCCGCACCGCGTCGGTCGGCGACACCGCTCCGGCGCCGCCGCGGCTCAGCGTCGGCCACAGCAGCATGCTGCCGGAGACCACCGCCAGCAGGATCAACGCCCAGTTTTCGATCAGGAAGCTCAAGAGGGATCCGCCGTCGCGCGCGGCCACGGCCGCGAAGGGGGCCAATTATAGAATTCGGCCCCATTCGCCCAGCGCCATCGGTCCCATGCACAAGCTCGTCCTCGTCCGCCACGGTGAATCGACCTGGAACCTCGAGAACCGCTTCACCGGCTGGACCGACGTGCCGCTGACCGACACCGGCGTGCGCCAGGCGCAGCAGGCGGGCGTGCTGCTGCGCGAAGCCGGCTGCGACTTCGACCTCGCGTACACCTCGGTGCTGCAGCGCGCGATCTGGACGCTGTGGCACGCGCTGGACCGGATGGACCGCACCTGGCTGCCGATCGTCAACGACTGGCGGCTGAACGAGCGCCACTACGGTGCGCTGCAGGGCCTGAACAAGGCGCAGACCGCACGCGAGTACGGCGACGAGCAGGTGCTGCGCTGGCGGCGCAGCTACGACCTGCCGCCGCCGCCACTGGCGGCCGACGACCCGCGCCGCGAGCATCGCGACCGCCGCTACGCCGCGCTGCAGCCCGCGCAGGTGCCGCTGACCGAATGCCTGAAGGACACGGTCGCGCGCGTGCTGCCCTTCTGGCACGAAGTGCTCGCGCCGGCGGTGCGCAGCGGCCAGCGCGTACTGGTCTCGGCGCACGGCAACTCGCTGCGCGCGCTGGTCAAGTACCTGGACCGCATCGGCGACGCCGAGATCGTCGACCTGAACATCCCGAACGGCATCCCGCTGGTGTACGAGCTCGACGCCGAGCTGACGCCGCTGCGGCGCTACTACCTCGGTGACGCGGACGCGGCCGCCGCTGCCGCGGCCGCGGTCGCCAGCCAGGGACGCGGCTGACCCGACGCCGGCGGCGCGCCGGCGCACACTGGCCGCCGCTGCGACTCGCCGCGGGACAGACCGGCACGCAGGGCCGCCGTGGGCACGAGGCTCGCGTCGCCGCCGATGCAAGCGCCAGACGAGACGAAGCCCGGCCGCAGCCGGGCTTCGGGTCGATCGACTGCCGGCGCCGCAACGCCGGCAGCAGCCGTCAGGGCTTGTTGCCCGTCGGGAACGGCCAGGCGGCCGCAGGGCTCAGCGTCGTCTTCGCCGCCGGCGCAGCCGGGGCCGCTGCGCGCTTGCCCGCAGCCTTCCTCGCCGGCTTCTTCGCGGCCTTCTTCGCGGCGGCCTTCTTGGCCGGAGCCCGCTTCGCCGCGGCCTTCTTCGCCGGCGCCTTCTTGGCAGCGGCCTTGCGCGCCGGTGCCTTCTTCGCTGCCGCCTTCTTCGCCGGAGCCCGCTTCGCAGCGGCCTTCTTCGCCGGCGCCCTCTTGACCGCGGCCTTCTTCGCCGCAGCCTTCTTCGCCGGGGCCTTCTTCGCGGCCTTCTTCGCCGCAGCCTTCTTCGCCGGCGCCTTCTTCGCAGCGGCCTTCTTCGTCGCCGCCTTCTTGGCGGGCGCCTTGCGGGTCGCCGCCTTCTTCGCAGTTGCCATTACGATCTCCTTGATCAAGTTGCAAAGAGCACCGCGCTGCTCGATCCAGCGCGGCGATTCATCGCGCCGCGGTCGACGACGGCACCGAAGTGCCGGCTCGCCTGCCGCCGAGCGACGAATGGATTGCGGCCCGGGGCATGCGCTTCTGGCGGCGATGCTCCACGGACCGGCGGGCGCGGCAGCCGCTCAGGGCTGTTGTTGGTTGCGGCTGCACGCGTCAATCCCAGGACAAGGTGCCACCGGTCTGGTACTCGATGACACGGGTTTCGAAAAAGTTGCGCTCCTTCTTCAGGTCGATCATTTCGCTCATCCACGGGAACGGGTTGGTCTCGTTCGGGTAGAGCGGGGCCAGGCCGATCTGCAGCGCCCGCCGGTTGGCGATGAACCGCAGATAGCCCTTGAACATCGAGGCGTTGAGCCCCAGCACGCCGCGCGGCATGGTGTCCTCGGCGTAGCGGTACTCGAGCGCGACCGCGTGCTCGAACAGCGCGCGCAGCTCGGCGCGCAAGGCCGGCGTCCACAGCTGCGGGTTCTCGAGCTTGATCGCGTTGATCAGGTCGATGCCGAAGTTGCAGTGCATCGACTCGTCGCGCAGGATGTACTGGTACTGCTCGGCTGCGCCGGTCATCTTGTTCTGCCGGCCGAGCGCGAGGATCTGGGTGAAGCCGACGTAGAAGAACAGGCCCTCCATCAGGCAGGCGAAGACGACCAGGCTCTTCAGCAGCCGCTGGTCGGCCTCGGGCGTGCCGGTGGCGAAGCCCGGATCCATGATCGTGTCGATGAACGGGAGCAGGAACTCGTCCTTGTCGCGGATCGACGGGATCTCGTGGTAGGCGTTGAAGATCTCGCCCTCGTCCAGCCCCAGCGACTCGACGATGTACTGGTAGGCGTGGGTGTGGATCGCCTCCTCGAAGGCCTGGCGCAGCAGGTACTGGCGGCATTCGGGCGCGGTGATGTGCCGGTAGGTGCCGAGCACGATGTTGTTGGCCGCGAGCGAATCGGCGGTGACGAAGAAGCCCAGGTTGCGCTTGACAATCAGGCGCTCGTCGTCGCTCAGGCCGCTCGGATCCTTCCAGGTCGCGATGTCGCGCGCCATGTTGATCTCCTGCGGCATCCAGTGGTTGGCGCAGGCGGCGAGGTACTTGTCCCAGGCCCACTGGTACTTGAAGGGCACCAGCTGGTTCACGTCGGTGCGGCCGTTGATCACGCGCTTGTCGGCGGCGTCGATCCGGCCCGCAGACGTCGCCGCACGTGGCGGCGACAACGGGGCTGCGGGGGGAAGCGGTCGGGGCATCGCGCCGGGCGGCGGCGCGGCATCGATGCCTTGCAGGGCAGCTAGCGGAGCGTGGCTGATGTCTTCTTCCCAGACCAGCATGACGTGTGTGCTTCCTATGGCCGCGAATTATGTGAGTGTTGCGCGCGAACACCAAGCACTACTTGACATTCGCGTCGATGCGCGCATGGCGTTGTTGCACGCTCGCATCGCGTGCTGATCCCGCGATCGACGCGAATGCGCGAGCACGCGCCGCCGCTGCCGCTGATCGCGCGGGCGACGACCGCGGCCCAACGCGATCGCCGGCGCCGGCGTGCAGGCGGCGCCGCGTCTCACTGGCAGGCCTCGCACTGCGGATCGTCGATCGCGCACAGCCGGCCGCCAGCGGCCGCCGCGTCGTCGTCGGCGGCAGCGGCCGCAGCGAGCGCGCCGCCGTCCATGCCGCGCTGCGCGGGCACCGCGTTCAGCGCGCCGGCACCGACGGTCGCCTTCTCCGCGCGGGTCGCGGCGCTCGAGCGCAGGTAGTAGGTGGTCTTCAGGCCGCGCCGCCAGGCGAGCCGGTAGGTCTCGTC
This sequence comes from uncultured Rubrivivax sp., assembly GCA_964550885.1. Taxonomy (GTDB): domain Bacteria; phylum Pseudomonadota; class Gammaproteobacteria; order Burkholderiales; family Burkholderiaceae_C; genus Rubrivivax. The sequence continues at coordinate 6,649 of CAZKCJ010000091.1, forward strand.
GAGCTTCTTGCCCGACGCCGCGGCGACGTACAGGTTCAGCGACTGCGCCTGGTCGATCCACTTCTGCCGGCGCGCGGCCGCCTCGACCAGCCACGCGGCGTCGACCTCGAACGCGGTCGCGTACAGGCGCTTGAGCTCCTCGGGCACGCGGTCGATCCGGTGCAGCGAGCCGTCGAAGTGCTTCAGGTCCATGACCATCACCTCGTCCCACAGCCCGCGCTGCTTCAGATCGCGCACCAGGTACTCGTTGACCACGGTGAACTCGCCCGACAGGTTGCTCTTGACCGCGAGGTTGCCGAAGCAGGGCTCGATCGACGCGTCGACGCCGATGATGTTGCTGATCGTCGCGGTCGGCGCGATCGCCACGCAGTTGCTGTTGCGCATGCCGTGCGCGGCGATCCGCGCGCGCAGCGCATCCCAGTCCATCGAGCTGCTGCGGTCGACCTCGACGTACGCGGCGCCGCCGCCGCGCTCCGCGGCGAGCAGGTCGAGCGAGTCGTGCGGCAGGATGCCGCGGTCCCACAGGCTGCCGCGCCAGCTCGAGTAGCGGCCGCGCTCCTCGGCCAGCTCGGTGCTCGCCCAGTAGGCGTGGTAGCACAGCGCCTCCGTCGAGCGGTCGGCGAACTCCACGGCCGCGGCGCTGGCATAGGGCAGCCGCAGCTGGTACAGCGCATCCTGGAAGCCCATCAGCCCCAGGCCGACCGGGCGGTGGCGCAGGTTGCTGTCGCGCGCCTTCTTCACCGCGTAGTAGTTCAGGTCGATCACGTTGTCGAGCATGCGCATCGCCGTCGACACGGTCTTCTTCAGCTTCGCCTGGTCGACCGCGCCGTCCTTCAGGTGCTGCGCCAGGTTGACCGAGCCCAGGTTGCACACCGCGATCTCGTCCGGCCCGGTGTTCAGCGTGATCTCGGTGCACAGGTTGGAGCTGTGGACCACGCCCGCGTGCTGCTGCGGGCTGCGCAGGTTGCAGGCGTCCTTGAACGCGATCCACGGGTGCCCGGTCTCGAACAGCATCGACAGCATCTTGCGCCACAGGTCCCTGGCCGGCAGGCGCTTGTAGAGCTTGATCTCGCCGCGGTCGGCCCGGGCCTCGTAGGCGGTGTAGGCCGCCTCGAACGCGCGGCCGCTCAGGTCGTGCAGGTCGGGGCAGGTGCTCGGGCTGAACAGCGTCCACTGCCCCTTCGCCGGATCCTGCGGGTGGCGCTCGCCCTCGATCAGCCGCTTCATGAACAGGTCGGGCACCCAGTTCGCGGTGTTCATGTCGTGCGTGCGCCGCCGGTCGTCGCCGGTGTTCTTGCGCAGCTCGAGGAACTCCTCGATGTCCAGGTGCCAGGTCTCCAGGTACGCGCACACTGCGCCCTTGCGCTTGCCGCCCTGGTTGACTGCGACCGCGGTGTCGTTGACCACCTTCAGGAACGGCACCACCCCCTGGCTCTTGCCGTTGGTGCCCTTGATGTAGCTGCCCAGCGCGCGCACGTTGCTCCAGTCGTTGCCCAGCCCGCCGGCGTACTTGCTCAGCAGCGCGTTCTCCTTCAGCGCGTCGTAGATCCCCTCGAGGTCGTCGGCCACCGTCGTCAGGTAGCAGCTCGACAGCTGGCTGCGCCGGGTGCCGCTGTTGAACAGGGTCGGCGTGCTGCTCATGAAGTCGAAGCTCGACAGCAGCTCGTAGAACTCGATCGCGCGCGCCTCGCGGTCGATCTCGTTGAGCGCCAGGCCCATCGCCACGCGCATGAAGAAGGCCTGCGGCAGCTCGATCCGGCGCTCGTCGGCCTGCAGCAGGTAGCGGTCGGCGAGGGTCTGCAGCCCGAGGTAGTCGAACTGCAGGTCGCGCGCGGGCACCAGCGCCGCGCCCAGCCGCGCCAGGTCGAACTGCAGCAGCCGCTCGTCCAGCAGCTCGGCCTGCACCCCCTGCCGGACGAAGCGCGGAAAGTACTCGGCGTAGCGCGCGTCCATCTGCGCCTGGCTCGCGTCCTCGCCGAGCACCTCGCGCCGGACCGTGTGCAGCAGCAGCCGCGCGGTCGCGCGCGAGTACGCCGGCTCCTTCTCGATCAGCGTGCGCGCAGCCAGGATCGCCGCCTTGTAGACCGCGTCGATCGGCACCCCGTCGTACAGGTTGCGCCTGGTTTCGGCCAGGATCGGCTCGGCGTCGACGCCATCGCCGAGCCCGGCGCAGGCGGCGTCGACCAGCGCGCGCAGCGCCGCCAGGTCGAGCGGGACGCGCCGCCCGCCGTCGATCACCTGCAGTGCGGCCGGCGCCGGCGCCGCGGCGCTCGCCGCCCGGCCGCGCTCCTGCGCGCGCCGCTCGCGGTACAGCACGTAGGCGCGCGCGACCTCGTGGTGGCCGCCACGCATCAGCGCCAGCTCGACCTGGTCCTGCACGTCCTCGATGTGGAAGGTGCCGCCGCCGGGGCGCGAGCGCAGCAGCGCGCGCACCACGGTCGCGGTCAGCAGGTCGACGGTCTCGCGCACGCTCGCCGACGCCGCCCCCTGCGTGCCGTGCACCGCGAGGAAGGCCTTCATCAGCGCGACCACGATCTTGTTCGGCTCGAACGCGACCACCGCGCCGTTGCGCCGGATGACCTGGTAGTCGGCGTAGGCCGATGGCGCGGCGGCCTCGGTGACGGCCGGCAGCCGCGCGCGGGTGACGAGTTCGATGGCTTCGGTGGCGATGGATGGCATGGTTCAGGTCAGGAACGGCGGCAAGGTGCCGCCAGGTGCCGCGCGGACGCGGCGGGTCGAAGGAAGAGCACGCGCGGCGGCCGAAGCCGGCGTCGGCCGCCGCCGCGCTGGTCCGGCGAGGCAGCCGCTCGCAGCTGGCCGCGGTGCGACGGCAGGGAGTCGGCGCACAACGCGCGTTCGGGGTTGGAAGGCAAGGTGGCGCACCGGGTGCGGCGCACACTATATCTGGCGTGCGGTACTGATTCAAGACACTAGGGATAGTGTCTACCCGGTCGTGATGCGGCTGCACATCGAAGTCGCCGCGGACACACGGCCACACGGCCACGCGGGCGCACGGGCACATGGCGGGGGCGCTGGCGCTGGCGCTGGCGCTGGCGCGGGCGCGTGGCGCGTGGCGCGGGCAC
>CAZKCJ010000092.1:0-4037 GCA_964550885.1 uncultured Rubrivivax sp.
ATATGAGCCTGCACCGCAACGGCTGCGCCGTTGTGCCTTCCGGCCCGGCGCTGCGCGCCTTCACATCGCTGCGCGATATGAGCCTGCACCGCAACGGCTGCGCCGTTGTGCCTTCCGGCCCGGCGCTGCGGGCCTTCACATCGCTGCGCGATACGGGCCTGCACCGCAACGGCTGCGCCGGGGCGCGTTCCGCAGCGGCGCCACTTGCCTTCTCGTCGCTGCGCGTGCCCGGCGGCTCGCACCGCGCTGCGCACCGGTGCTGACCGGCTTCGCCGCTGAGGCACCCGCTGCGCGTGCCGGCTGACCCATGGACCACATCCGCAACTTCTCCATCATCGCCCACATCGACCACGGCAAGAGCACGCTGGCCGACCGGATCATCCAGCGCTGCGGCGGCCTGAGCGCGCGCGAGATGGACGCGCAAGTGCTCGACTCGATGGTGATCGAGCGCGAGCGCGGGATCACGATCAAGGCGCAGACCGCGGCGCTCGCCTACACCGCGCGCGACGGCCGCAGCTACAACCTGAACCTGATCGACACGCCCGGCCACGTCGACTTCAGCTACGAGGTCAGCCGCTCGCTGTCGGCCTGCGAGGGCGCGCTGCTGGTCGTCGACGCGAGCCAGGGGGTCGAGGCGCAGACGGTGGCCAACTGCTACACCGCGCTCGACCTGGGCGTCGAGGTGGTGCCGGTGCTGAACAAGATGGACCTGCCGCAGGCCGACCCCGAGCGCGCGAAGGAGGAGATCGAGGACGTGATCGGCATCGACGCCGCCGACGCGATCGCCTGCTCGGCCAAGACCGGGGAGGGCGTCGACGACATCCTGGAAGCGGTCGTGCAGCGGATGCCGGCGCCGCGCGGCGATCCGGCGGGCCCGCCGCGCGCGATGATCATCGACAGCTGGTTCGACAACTACGTCGGCGTGGTGATGCTGGTGCGCGTGGTCGACGGCCGCCTCGGCGCGGGCGAGCGCATCCGCTTGATGGCCACCGGCGCCGCCTACGGCATCGAGCAGCTCGGCGTGTTCACGCCCAAGTCCGAGCGGCGCGAGCTGCTGCGCGCGGGCGAAGTCGGCTTCGTGATCGCCGGCATCCGCGAACTCACCGCGGCCAAGGTCGGCGACACGATCACGCTGGAGCGCAAGCTGCCCAACAACGCCGGCCCGGCGGCGCAGCCGCTGCCCGGCTTCAAGGAGATCAAGCCGCAGGTCTTCGCCGGGCTGTATCCGACCGAGGCGAGCGAGTACGAGGCGCTGCGCGACGCGCTCGAGAAGCTGCAGCTCAACGACTCCAGCCTGCGCTACGAGCCCGAGGTCAGCCAGGCGCTGGGCTTCGGCTTTCGCTGCGGCTTCCTCGGCCTGCTGCACATGGAGATCGTGCAGGAGCGGCTCGAGCGCGAGTTCGACCAGGACCTGATCACCACCGCGCCCAGCGTGGTCTACCAGGTCGAGCTCAACGACGGCGAGGTGATCGAGGTCGAGAACCCGAGCAAGCTGCCCGACGCCGGCCGCATCCGCGAGATCCGCGAGCCGATCGTCGCCGTCCACCTGTACATGCCGCAGGAGTACGTTGGGCCGGTGATGACGCTGGCCAACGCCAAGCGCGGCGTGCAGCTGAACCTGGCCTACCACGGCCGCCAGGTGCTGCTGACCTACGAGCTGCCGCTGGCCGAGATCGTGCTGGACTTCTTCGACAAGCTCAAGAGCGTGTCGCGCGGCTACGCGTCGATGGACTACGAGTTCAAGGAGTACCGCGCCGCCGACGTCGTCAAGGTCGACATGCTGATCAACGGCGACCGGGTCGACGCGCTGTCGATCATCGTGCACCGCTCGCAGAGCCAGTACCGCGCGCGCGCGGTGGCCTCGAAGATGCGTGAAATCATCCCGCGGCAGATGTACGACGTGGCGATCCAGGCGGCGATCGGTGCGAACATCATCGCCCGCGAGAACATCAAGGCGATGCGCAAGAACGTGCTGGCAAAATGCTACGGGGGTGACATTACACGCAAGCGCAAGCTGCTCGAGAAGCAGAAGGCCGGCAAGAAGCGGATGAAGCAGATCGGCACGGTCGAGGTGCCGCAGGAGGCCTTCCTCGCGATCCTGCGGGTGGACGAGCGGTGAGCGCGCTCACCGCGGCGCTGTACGGCGCGCTCGCCGTCTACCTGGGCGGCTGGTTCGTCGGTGCGTGGACCGGCAACTTCGCGCTGCTGCTGTTCACGCTGACGGTGGTGACGCTGGGCTACTGGCTGGCCGAGCGCTGGCGCTTCAAGCCGGCGCGCGAGGCCGCCGCGGCCGCGCTCGCGCGCCAGGACGCCGAGCGCCGCGCGGGCCTCGCGCGCCAGGGTATCGCGCAGGTCGACGGCGACCTCGAGCAGGCGCGGCGCCGGCTGCTCGCGCAGCCCTGGTGGCTGGACTGGACCGCGGGCCTGTTCCCGGTGATCCTGGTCGTGTTCCTGCTGCGCTCGTTCCTGTTCGAGCCCTTCAAGATTCCGTCGGGCTCGATGCTGCCGACGCTGGTCGTCGGCGACCTGATCCTGGTGAACAAGTTCGACTACGGCATCCGGCTGCCGGTGCTCAACCGCAAGGTCATCGCCAACCGCGACCCGCAGCGCGGCGACGTGATCGTCTTCCGCTACCCGGTCGATCCGAGCATCGACTACATCAAGCGCGTGGTCGGCGTGCCCGGCGACGAGGTCGCGTGGCTGAACCAGCGCCTGATCGTCAACGGCCAGCCGGTGCCGGTCGAGCCGCTGGGCGAGTACTACGACGAGGACAGCCTGCGCTACGTGCCGATGTTCGACGAGCGCTTCGACGACCAGGGCCACCGGATCCTGGTCGACCCCCGGCGGCAGGCCTTCTTCCCCGGGCCGAAGACCTTCCCGTTCAACGAGAACTGCCGCTATCCGGCCGAGGGCGTGGTCTGCAAGGTGCCGCCCGGCCACTACTTCGTGATGGGCGACAACCGCGACAACTCGCAGGACTCGCGCTACTGGGGCTTCGTGCCCGACGCCAACCTCGTCGGCCGCGCCTTCTTCATCTGGATGAACTTCGGCAACCCGGGCCGCATCGGCTCGTTCCACTAGCGGCCGCCGGCCGCATGACCAGAGGTGCAGATGGTGGTCTCGCGCACACCCCGCCGCCGCCGCCAGCGCGGCGTCACGCTCTTCGGCCTGCTCACCTGGGCGATCATCATCGGCTTTCTCGCCTACGTCGGCGTGCGCGTGCTGCCCACCGTCAACGAGTACCTGACGATCCAGCGCGCGATCAACCGCATCGTGCAGGAGGCGCCGACCACCGTCGCCGAGGTGCGCAAGGCCTTCGACCGGCAGAAGGACATCGAGTACTCGATCGCCGCGATCTCGGGCAAGGACCTAGAGGTCACCAAGGAGAACGACCGCCTGGTGATCCGCTTCGCCTACGACAAGGAGATCCCGCTGGTCGAGCCGGTGTTCCTGCTGATCAAGTACCGCGGCGAGGCCCGCTAGCGCGGCCCGGCTGCAGCACGCGCACTGGCGCCGATCGCGCACCGCCCCGATGAGCACCGACCTCGCGCCGCTGCAGCACCGGCTCGGCCACCGCTTCTCGCGGCCGGCGCTGCTGCAGCGCGCGCTCACCCACCGCAGCTTCGGCGCCGAGCACAACGAGCGGCTTGAGTTCCTCGGCGACGCGGTGTTGAACCTCGCGGTCTCGGCGCTGCTGTATCAGCGCTTCGCCGGCTCCGACGAGGGCGACCTGACGCGCGTGCGCGCGCACCTGGTGCGCGAGGACAGCCTGCACCGCACCGCGCTGGCGATCGGCCTGCCGCAGCTGCTGCACCTGTCCGACGGCGAGGCCCGCGGCGGCGGCGCGCTGCGGCCGTCGATCCTGGCCGATGCGCTCGAGGCGGTGATCGGCGCGGCCTTCCTCGACGGCGGCTACGACGCCGCACTGGCGGTGGTGCGCCGGCTGTTCGGCGAGCTGATCGCGTCGACCTCGCTCGACAGCTGGGCGAAGGACGCGAAGACCGAGCTGCAGGAGTGGCTGCAGGCGCGGCGGCTGC
>CAZKCJ010000092.1:4047-6302 GCA_964550885.1 uncultured Rubrivivax sp.
CAGACCTTCGAGGTCGAATGCAGCGTGGCCGTGCTCGGGCTGGCCGAACGCGGCGAGGGCCGCTCGCGGCGCGCGGCCGAGCAGCAGGCGGCGCAGCGGCTGCTCGAAGGCCTGAAGGCGAGCGACCGCCCCGGCAGCGCGCTAAGGTCGTGAGCACCGGCGCCGCCGGGGTGCCGCCGCCGGGTCCGCCTGCAGGCCGGGCTGCGGCGGCCGCGAAGCGCGCGCGCACCAAGGCGGCCGCGCAGCGCGCTTCGCCCGCGGCTGCCAGCGCGGAGCCGGATCCAGCCCAGGCGGCGGCCGTGGCCGCAGCCGCGGCCGGCGCGCCTGCGGCCGACGGCGCCACCCGCTGCGGGCTGGTGGCGATCGTCGGCCGCCCCAACGTCGGCAAGTCGACGCTGCTGAACGCGCTGGTCGGGCAGAAGGTCAGCATCACCTCGGACAAGGCGCAGACCACCCGCCACCGCATCGCCGGCGTGCGCACCCGCGGCGCCGCGCAGGCGGTGTTCGTCGACACCCCCGGCTACCAGACCCGCCACCGCGGCGCGCTGCACCGGCACATGAACCGTGCGGTGCTGGGCGCGCTGGCCGAGGTCGACCTGGTGCTGTTCGTGTGCGAGGCCGGCCGCTTCGACGCCGACGACGCGCGCGTGCTGGCGCTGCTGCCGGCGAAGCGGCCGGTGCTGCTGGTGGCCAACAAGCTCGACGCGCTGCGCCGCCGCGACGCGGTGCTGCCCTGGCTGCAGCAGATGCAGCAGCGCCATGCGTTCGCCGAGTTCGTGCCGATGTCGGCGCGGCGTGCGGCCGACGTCGAGCGGCTGCTGGAGCTGGTCCTGCGCTACCTGCCGGCAGGCCCGTGGCAGCACGCGGCCGACGCGCTCACCGACCGCAGCGAGCGCTTCCTCGCCGCCGAGCTGATCCGCGAGAAGCTGTTCCGGCTCACCGGCGACGAGCTGCCCTACGGCTGCACCGTGGTGATCGACCGCTTCGAGGAGGAGCCCGGCCCGCGCGGGCTGCGGCGCATCGCCGCGAGCATCGTCGTCGCCCGCGACGCGCACAAGGCGATCGTGCTCGGTGCCGGCGGCGAGCGGCTCAAGCGCATCGGCACCCAGGCGCGGCAGGAGCTGGAGCGGCTGCTGGATGCGCGCGTCTTCCTCGAGCTGTGGGTGCAGGTGCGCTCGGGCTGGGCCGACGACGAAGCGCACCTGCGCGGCTACGGCTACGAATGAGCGCGGCTGGCCGCCCGCAGGCGCCGGGCCCGCAGCGCGCCGCGGGCGGAGCCGGCCGGTGAGCAGCGGGGGTGGCCGCGCGAGCAGCGCGCGCCGCACGCCGGCGGCGCCGCTGGCCGCCTACGTGCTGCACCAGTACGACTGGAGCGAGACCAGCCTGATCGTCGAGCTGTACACCCGCGAGCGCGGCCGGCTGGTCGCCGCCGCGCGCGGTGCGAAGCGCCCGTACTCGCAGCTGCGCGGCGTGCTGCTGCCGTTCCAGCCGCTGCTGGTCGCCTTCGGCCGCCGCGCCGACGAGGCGCAGGCCGAGCTGCTCACGCTGCGCAGCGCCGAGTGGGCTGGCGGCGTGGCGATGCCGGCCGGCGCCGCGCTGCTGCCGGGGCTGTATCTGAACGAGCTGCTGCTGCGGCTGCTCGCGCGCCAGGATCCGCACCCGGCGCTGTACGACGCCTACGCCGGCACCGTCGCGGCGCTGGCTGGCGCCGACGAAGCCGGCCGGCAGGCGGCGCTGCGCGCGTTCGAGCTGCGGCTGCTGCGCGAGACCGGCGTGCTGCCCGAGCTGCTGTGCGTGACCAGCACCCAGGCGCCGGTGCAGGCGGGCAGCGCCTACTCGCTGCACCCGGAGGCGGGCGTGCAGCCGGCCGGCGGCGCCGGCATCGACGGCGCGACGCTCGAGGCGCTGCAGGCCGCGCTCGACGCCGGCGCCGCCGCGCAGCCGGCGCTGGCCGCGGCCTGTGCGCTCGCCGGGCCGGCGCTGCGCGCCGGGCTGCGCGCGCTGCTTGACTATCATCTGGCCGCGCCGCTGCGCACCCGCCGGCTGCTGGCCGACCTGCACCGGCTGCTCGATCCGCCCCGCCCGTGAACCCCCTCGTCGCCCCCGAAGCCGGCGCCTCGCCCCAGCGCGGGCGCACCGCGCTGTCGGTCAACGTCAACCGGGTCGCGCTGCTGCGCAACTCGCGCCCGGTGGGCCTGCCCGACGTGGGCCACCTCGCGCGGCTGGCGCTGCAGGGCGGCGCCGACGGCATCACC
>CAZKCJ010000092.1:6312-9010 GCA_964550885.1 uncultured Rubrivivax sp.
ACGAGCGCCACATCCGCGCGCAGGACGTGCACGCGCTGCACGCGCTGCTCGCGCAGTGGCCGCAGGCCGAGTTCAACCTCGAGGGCAACCCCTTCCACAACCTGATGCCGCTCGTGCGCGCGGTGCGGCCGCAGCAGTGCACGCTGGTGCCCGACGCGGTCGAGCAGGCCACCTCCGACCACGGCTGGGATCTGGCCGTCGCCGGCGCGCAGCTGGCGCCGCTGATCGCCGAGCTGCGCGCGCTGGGCGTGCGCGTGAGCCTGTTCATGGACCCGGTGCCCGAGGCGATGGCGGCGGCGCGCGCGCTCGGCGCCGACCGCGTCGAGCTGTACACCGAGGCCTACGCGCGTGCGCACGGCACGCCGGCGCAGGCCGGCGAGCTCGCGCGCTACGCGGCGGCGGCGCGCGCCGCGCAGGCGCAGGGGCTCGCGGTCAACGCCGGCCACGACCTGAACCGCGCGAACCTGGGCGACTTCCTGCGCGCGGTGCCCGGCGTGGCCGAGGTGTCGATCGGCCACGCGCTGATCGCCGACGCGCTCGAGTTCGGCATCGAGGCCACGGTGCGCGCGTACCAGCGCTGCATCCGCGAGGCCGGCGCGCTGTGGCCGTGATCGTCGGCGTCGGCACCGACATCGCCGACGTGCGCCGGATCGACGCCGCGCTCGCCCGCCACGGGCTGCGCTTCGCCGAGCGCGTGCTCGGCGCGCACGAGCTGCAGGTGTTCCACGCGCGCCGCGCGCGGCTGCCGTCGCGCGGCGTGCGTTACCTGGCCACCCGCTTCTCGGCCAAGGAGGCCTTCAGCAAGGCGGTCGGGCTGGGCCTGCGCACGCCGATGAGCTGGCGCGCCTGCGAGGTGGTCAACGCGCCCGGCGGCCAGCCGCAGATCCGGCTGAACGGCGCGCTGGCCGCGTGGTTCGAGGCGCGGCAGTGGGTCGCGCACCTGAGCGTCACCGACGAGACCGACTACGCCGCCGCCTTCGTCGTCGTCGAAACCGCGGCGCGGTCGCCGTGAGCACCTCGGGCTGCTGCCGGGCACTCGTGCCCAAGCGCGCAGCGCGAAAGGCGGTCCGCTGAGCACGCCGGGTCGCGCCTGGGTGCTCGTGTCGAAGCGCGCTGCGCGGAGGGTATCGATCAAGTGAGCAACCTGCACGCCCCCGTCATCCTCGACCTGGCCGGGCCCGCACTCGGCGCCGACGACCGCCGCCGCCTGCGCCACCCGCTGGTCGGCGGGCTGATCCTGTTCAGCCGCAACTGGCAGGGGCGGCAGCGGCTCGCCGAGCTGTGCGCCGAGGTCAAGGCGCTGCGCCCGGAGCTGCTGATCGCGGTCGACCACGAGGGCGGCCGCGTGGCCGGCGCTGGGCGCTGGACGAGCCCGGTGCCCCAGGCAGCGGCGTGTTGCTCGCCTGCGACGCCGCCACCGCCTGCGGCCACGTGCTCGGCGCCGAGCTGCGCGCCTGCGGCGTCGACCTGAGCTTCACCCCGGTGCTGGACCTGGACCACGGCAGCAGCGGCGTGATCGGCGACCGCGCGTTCGGGCGCGACCCGCGCACGGTCGCGCTGCTCGCGCGCAGCCTGATGCACGGCCTGTTGCTGGCCGGCATGGCCAACTGCGGCAAGCACTTCCCCGGCCACGGCTTCGTGCGCGCCGACAGCCACGTCGCAGTGCCGGTGGACCGGCGAGCGCTGCGCGCGATCCTCGCCGACGACGCCGCGCCCTACGCGTGGCTGGGCAGCTGCCTGGCCAGCGTGATGCCGGCGCACGTGGTCTACCCCAAGGTCGACGCGCGCCCGGCCGGTTTCTCGGCGCGCTGGCTGCGCGAGATTCTGCGCGGCCGGCTGGGCTTCGACGGCGCGATCTTCAGCGACGACCTGAGCATGGCCGGCGCGCGCCAGCTGGACGGCCGCGAGCTGAGCTACAGCGACGCCGCGGTGGCCGCGCTGCAGGCCGGCTGCGACCTGGTGCTGCTGTGCAACCAGTCGGTCGACGGCGGCGCCGCGGTCGACGCGCTGCTCGACGGCCTGGAGCGCGCGGCCGCCGCCGGCCGCTGGCAGCCCGACCCGCTAGGCGCGGTGCGCCGCCTGCGGCTGCTGCCGACGCTGCCCGCCCCCGACTGGGACGCGCTGCAGCACGACGCCGGCTACCGCCGCGCGCGCACGCTGCTGGCGGCACTGCCGGCGTAAGCGCGGCGAGCCGCTGCCGGGCGCTCGTCGCGAAGCCGCCGCGCGAAGGGCAGTTCAGCGAGCGCGCCGGCCGGGTCGCTGCAGCCCGGCGCGGCCGCTGCCCACCGGACCCGCCCACTGCGCCGCGCGCGCCGGGCGTGGCGGTCCAAGGCGTCGACCGCCTGCGCCCGCTCCGCCGTGTCGACGCGCGCGCCGGGCGTCGTCGCACCCGGTCGCACGCCGGGCCGTCGCGCCGGCGCGCGTCCCGCGCGTCTTCAGGTGCCCGCGCCTGGCGCGCCGGCGCCGTGGTCGAAGGGCAGCTTCAGCTGCGCGAGGTCCTTGCGCGTCTCCACCAGCACCAGCGGGCCTTCGTCGATCACCGCCGGCGGCCGCGGCGTGCGCGGCACGTGCACCGGCGCAGGCTCGGCGGCGATCGCCTGCTGCGCGACCAGGATGCGCTCGGCGTCGGAGTTCACCCACTCCAGGCCGGCCGCTTGCGCCAGCGTGTGCAATGCATCGAGCGGCAGTTCGAAGGGTG
>CAZKCJ010000092.1:9020-9679 GCA_964550885.1 uncultured Rubrivivax sp.
GCCGAGCGCGCCAGCTCGCTCAGCTCGCCCAGCGGCAGCACGAAGGGCGCGGCCGGCGCAGGCGTGGCCGGGGTCGCGGCCGGGGCGGCGGTGGGCGCTGCCGCGGCGGCTGCCAGCGCTGCCGCTGCCGCCGTGGGCGCTGCCGCCGTGGGCGCTGCCGCCGGAGCCGGTGTTGCCGGCTGAGTGGGCGCTGCCCACGACGCAGCCGCCGGCAGATCGGCGGCACCGGCGTCGGCCGGCAGCGGCTGGACCGCTGCGGTCGGCAGGTCGGTGCCGCTGCGCGGCCACGCTGCGGCAGCCGAACCGGCCGCCACCGTCGCGGCGGCGGGCTGCCCGGCCGGCCACGGCGCCGGCTGGCTCGGCGCGTCGGCGATCGGCGCCGGCGGCGGCGCGGAGGCGGTCGCGGCCCGGTCGGTGAATGCGTCGCCAGCGGCCGGCGCGTCCACCGGCGTGCCGGCGTCGGCGGGCAGGGCAGCGGCATCGTCGGTCGGCAGACCCGCGGCGTCGTCGCCGGTCGCGCTCAGGTCGGTACCCGCGTCGTCGCGGCTGCGGCCACGGCCGCCGCGCCGGCGGCGGCGTCGGCCGTCGCGCTCGCCGCTGCCGGCTTCGCCCTGGCTCGGGCCCGCTTCGGCCGTGTCGACGGTGGCGACCGCCTCGTC
>CAZKCJ010000093.1:0-9046 GCA_964550885.1 uncultured Rubrivivax sp.
AACCTGCGCAGCCAGCAGTTCCCCGAGGACGCCGGCAGCATGGCCCACCCGGTGCGCCCCGACGCCTACGTGTCGATCAACAACTTCTACACGCCCACCGTCTACGAGAAGGGCGCCGAGCTGGTGCGGATGATGCACACGCTGGTCGGTCGCGACGGCTTCGCGCGCGGCATCACGCGCTACTTCGAGCGCCACGACGGCCAGGCGGTGACCTGCGACGACTTCGTGCAGGCCGTCGCCGACGCGAACCCCGGCTCGCCGCTGGCCACCCGGCTCGACGCGTTCCGCCGCTGGTACGGCCGCGCCGGCACGCCGCGGGTCAGCGCGCACGGCCGCCACGACCCGCAGGCCGCGCGCTACACGCTGACGCTCACGCAGCAATCGGGCCCGGCGGGCGCCGAGCCACTGGCGATCCCGGTGGTCAGCGCGCTGTTCGACGTCGACGGCCGCGCGCTGCCGCTGCAGCTCGAGGGCGAAGCGCAGCCGCGCGGTGCCGAGGCGCTGCTGCTGCTGGACCGGGCCGAGCAGAGCTTCGTGTTCACCGGCGTGCCGAATGCGCCGGTGCCGTCGCTGCTGCGCGGCTTCTCGGCGCCGGTGCTGCTGTACGACGGCCTCGGCGACGCGGCGCTGCTGACGCTGCTCGCGCACGACACCGACCCCTTCAACCGCTGGGAGGCCGGCCAGCGGCTGGCGCTGCGCCGGCTGCTGGCGGCGCTGCACGAGGGCAGCGCGCAGGTCGGCTTCGACCCGGCCTACGAGCAGGCGATGCGCAGCGTGCTGCGCCACCCACAGCTCGACCCGGCCTTCAAGGCGCTGGTGCTGAGCCCGCCGAGCGAGGATTACCTGGCCGAGCAGCTGGACGAGTCCGATCCGCAGCGCATCCACGCGCTGCGCGAGAACCTGCTGGACCAGGCCGCCGAGCGGCTGGCCACCGACTGGGCCTGGGCGCACGACGCGCACCAGGTGCGCGCCAGCTATTCGCCGCAGCGCGACCAGGCCGGACGGCGCACGCTGGCCAACCTGGCGCTGGCGATGCTGTGCCGCCACGCAGCGCGCCACGGCAACCCGGTGTGGCCCGGGCGCGCGTACCAGCAGCTGAAGGACGCCGGCAACCTGAGCGACCGGCTGGGCGCGCTCGCCGCGCTGATCGGCGCGCGCGCCGCGCTGGTGCCCAACGCCCTCGCCCACCTGTACGCGAGCGCGCGCGACGATGCGCTGGTGCTGGACAAGTGGTTCGAGGCGCAGGCGCTGGCGCCGGCCGCCGCCGACGGCGGCGACGTGCTCGCGCAGGTGCGGGCGCTGACCCGCCACCCGGACTTCTCGCTCGCCCACCCGAACCGCGCGCGCGCGTTGCTGGTCGCGTTCTGCCGTCGCAACCCGGCGGGCTTCCACCGCGCCGACGCCGCCGGCTACGCGTTCTGGGCCGAGCACGTGGTCGCGCTGGACGCGCGCAACCCGAGCCTGGCCGGCCGGCTGGCGCGCGCGATGGACCGCTGGGCGCACCTGGCCGAGCCCTACCGCAGCGCCGCGCGCGCGGCGATCGAGCAGGTCGCCGCCCGCGCCGAGCTCAGCGCCGAAGTCCGCGAGATCGTCAACCGCGCGTTGGAGGGCGCCCGATGAGCCGCATCATCAGCCTGACCCAGTACCTGGTCGAGCAGCAGCGCGAGCACGGCCGCATCCCTGGTCAGCTGCGCATGCTGATCGAAGTGGTCGCGCGCGCCTGCAAGCGGATCGCGGTGTCGGTCAACAAGGGGCCGCTGGGCGACCTGATCGGCAGCGCCGGCACCGAGAACATCCAGGGCGAGGTGCAGAAGAAGCTCGACCTGATCTCCAACGAGGTGCTGATCGAGGCCAACGAATGGGGCGGCCACCTCGCGGCGATGGCCAGCGAGGAGATGGACACGATCCACCTGGTACCCAACCGCTACCCGCAGGGCGAGTACCTGCTGCTGTACGACCCGCTCGACGGCTCGTCCAACATCGACGTCAACGTCAGCATCGGCACGATCTTCTCGGTGCTGCGCAAGGTCGGCCACCACCACGGCGTGAGCGAGGACGACTTCTTCCAACCCGGCCGCTACCAGGCGGCGGCCGGCTACTGCGTGTACGGCCCGCAGACCCAGCTGGTGCTGACCGTCGGCGACGGCGTCAGCGTGTTCACGCTCGACCGCGAGATGGGTTCGTGGATGCTGACCGCGCAGAACGTGCAGATCCCCGAGGACACGCGCGAGTTCGCGATCAACACGAGCAACGCGCGCCACTGGGCGCCGCCGGTCAAGCGCTACATCGACGAGTGCCTGGCCGGCACCACCGGCGTGCGCGGCAAGGACTTCAACATGCGCTGGGTCGCGAGCATGGTCGCCGACGTGCACCGCATCCTGTGCCGTGGCGGCATCTTCCTGTACCCGTGGGACGCGCGCGACCCCGACAAGCCGGGCAAGCTGCGATTGCTGTACGAGGCCAGCCCGATGGCCTTCCTGGTCGAGCAGGCCGGCGGCGCCGCGACCAACGGCCGCCAGCGCATCCTCGACCTGACGCCGACCAAGCTGCACGAGCGGGTGTCGGTGATCCTCGGCTCGAAGAACGAAGTCGAGCGCGTGACCGCGTACCACGCCGAGGCCGACGCGCAGCAGCACCGCGCGTAGCCTGCGCGCCGCACCCGCGGGGAGTCACGCATGCGCCCGCGGCCGCGGCGGCGGCGGCGACGCGGCTAGCCCGCGGTCAGGGCCGGTTCAGCACCCGCGCGACCGGCGCCGCGCGCAGCCGCTGCGCTTCGGGCAGGCTGCTGCCCAGCAGCGGCTGCAGGTACTGGCGGAACGCATCAGTCACGTCGTTGCCGCCGGTAGCGATGAACGCGTCGTCCATCACCCGCGTCTTGCCGGCCACCGCGGCCAGCGGCAGCAGCTCGTAGTCGACCGCGTAGGTGCCGCTGCGCCGGATCGCGACCGAGCCGTCGTCAACCACGCCGCGCTGGCCCCACAGCGCGAACTGGACCGCCTTCTCGCCGACCTCGCGGGCCTCGCGCGCATCGACCTCGGACACGCAGCCGATGAAGCTGCGCTGCAGGTAGCCGAAGGTGTCGCCGCGCACCCGCTTAATGCCGAGCCGGGCCTTGACCTGCTCGCACAGCAGGTCGGCGAGCGCACCGCTGCCCGACAGCTGCAGGTTGCCGTGTGCGTCGCGCTCGAGCTGCCCGACGGGCTGCGCCAGCAGCGGCTGGCCGCTCGCGTCGTGGATGCCCTCGGACACCGCGACCACGCAGCGCCCGTGGCGCGCATGCACCGCCTTCACGTCGGCGAGGAAGCCGTCGACGCTGAAGTCGCGCTCGGGCAGGTAGACCAGGTGCGGGCCATCGTCGGGGAACTTGCGGGCCAGCGCCGACGCGGCCGTCAGGAAGCCGGCGTTGCGACCCATCACCACCGCGATGTACACCCCGGGCAGCGCCGCGTTGTCCAGGTTCGCGCCGGTGAAGGCCTGCACCACGAAGCGCGCCGCCGACGGGAAGCCCGGTGTGTGGTCGCTGCCGACCAGGTCGTTGTCGATCGTCTTGGGCACGTGGATGCAGCGCAGCGGGTAGCCGGCCTGGCGCGCCTCGTCGCTGACGATGCGCACGGTCTCGGACGAGTCGTTGCCGCCGATGTAGCAGAAGCCGCCGATGCGGTGCGCGCGCAGCACCTCGAAGATCTGCCGGCAGTAGGCCTGGTCGGGCTTGTCGCGGGTGGAGCCCAGCGCCGAGCCGGGAGTGGCCGCCACCTGCTCGAGGTTGTGGCGGGTCTCGCGGCTCAGGTCGACGAAGTCCTCCTGCACGATCCCGCGCACGCCGTGGTGCGCG
This sequence comes from uncultured Rubrivivax sp., assembly GCA_964550885.1. Classification (GTDB taxonomy): domain Bacteria; phylum Pseudomonadota; class Gammaproteobacteria; order Burkholderiales; family Burkholderiaceae_C; genus Rubrivivax. The sequence continues at coordinate 3,833 of CAZKCJ010000093.1, forward strand.
CCGTACACGCATTCGACCTGGCCGCTGCGGCGCGCCTCGAGCACGACGCCGGCCAGCGTCTGGTTGACCACTGCGGTGGGCCCGCCGCCCTGGGCGACGACGATCCGGGTTGGGTTCATCCTGGCTGACTCCTGGCGCGATGGCGCGCTGCGACGCGACCGTGATTTTGCGCTGGCCGGCGCAGCGTCCGGCGCAGCCGACGCCGCGCCACACCGGCGCGGCGCGCGGGCCGGAGCACCGCGCCGCGCGCGGCCGCACAAGGGGCAGCCGCTACAATCCGCGCGCTTCGCACCCGCCGGTGTAGCGCAGTGGTAGCGCAGCTGCTTCGTAAGCAGTTGGTCGGGGGTTCAAATCCCTCCACCGGCACCATCCCCACCTCACGATCGCGACGCGCTTGCGCGGTCGCTCACGCGCGTTGCGTCTGGGGCCATGCCTCAGCTGGAAAGGGATCCGGTGCGATCGCTCAGCCGGGTTCGATCGGTGCAGCGCCGCCGCTGACCGATGGCCGATGGCCTTGCACCACTTACGGGGACATGGCCCTCGGCTGCAACCAAGCCGACGGGCATCGAGACGGCTGCAGCGGGCCGTGCCAGCAGCCGCGCCGTTGCATCGATCAAGGCAACGCGTCAGCTGACTGCCGACGCGGGCGAGCAGCGAGCGCCGACCTACGCGTCGATCAGCCGACTAGCGGCAGGCGACGCCTGCGGCGTACGCGGGCAGTGCGCGAATCCAGTGCAGCGGACGCGCGGGCGAACACGCGAAGTACCGGCCGCGCTCAGTGCGTGGTCGCCGGCTGCGGCGCCGCGGTGGACGCGCAACCCGACGCGCAACTCGATGCGCAGGCATGGTCGAAGACCTCGCGTGCGCTGTCGCAGCAGCAGCCGCAGGCCGACGCGATGCGGGTGTCGTCCTGCAGGTCGTCGAAGCTGCGGGTCCCGCTGTGCACGGCCCGGACGATCTCCTGGTCGGAAATTCGGTGGCAGAGGCAGACGATCATCGCAGGGCTCGGTAGGGGTTGGTGCCCGCATCTTAGCGCTAATGCGAATTCGTCTCAATAAGAATTTCCTCTGCCAGCGTGGTTAATGCCGCAGCCGCCGGGCCCCTGGCCGCCGGGTCAGCTCGGATCGCCGGCCTGCGACTGCAGCCAGTTGGCCTCGCCCAGCTGCTGCACCAGGTCCTGCTGGGTCTCGAGCCAGTCGATGTGCTCCTCGGTGTCGTCGAGGATTTCGGTCAGCAGGTCGCGCGACACGTAGTCGTGCACCGACTCGCAGTGCGCGATCGCCTCCTTCAGGTGCGCCTGCGACGCGAGCTCAATCTTCAGGTCGCAGGCGACGATCTCGACCGCGTTCTCGCCGATCAGCAGCTTGCCCAGATCCTGCAGGTTGGGCAGGCCGTCGAGCAGCAGGATCCGCTCGATCAGCCGGTCGGCGTGCTTCATCTCCTCGATCGACTCGTCGTGCTCACGCTTGCCGAAGCGCAGGTAGCCCCAGTGCTTCAGCGTGCGCCCGTGCAGGAAGTACTGGTTGATCGCGGTCAGCTCGAGCTTGAGCTGCGCGTTGAGGAACTTCAGGACCTTCGCATCGGCTTTCATCGCTTCTCTCCGGGATGGGGCGGCCGCCATTGTGCGCCGGATGTCGCGTCGGCCCGCTGCGCGCGGGCCGATGGCCGGGCGCAGCCGCGGGCTTGCCGCCTGCGCGCGCTGCTCGCGCTCAGCGATCGCTGAAGTTCGGCGCGCGCTTCGCGAGGAAGGCGGCCACGCCCTCGGCGTAGTCGTGGCAGCGGCCGAGCTCGCGCTGGCGCTGCGCCTCCAGCGCGAGCGCGTCGGCGTAGTCCAGCCGCAGCGCGTCGTCGAGCGCGCGCCGGGTCTCGGCCAGCGCACGCGTGGGCAGCGCCGCCAGCCGCGTGGCCAGCGCCTGCGCCGCCTCGGCCAGTGCGGCGTCGTCGACGCACTGCCAGATCAGGCCGATGCGCTGCGCCTCCTCGGCGCCGAGCCGCTCGCCGGTGAGCGCGAGGCCGAGCGCCCGCGCACGCCCCACCAGCCGCGGCAGCAGCCACGCGCCGCCGCAGTCGGGGATCAGGCCGATCTTCGAGAAGGCCTGGATGAAGCTCGCGCTGCGCGCGGCGACGACCAGGTCGCAGCCGAGCGCGAAGTTCGCGCCGGCGCCGGCCGCGACGCCGTTGACCGCCGCGATCACCGGCACCGGCATCGAGCGTACGCGCAGCGCCAGCGGCAGGTAGTGGCGCTCGATCACCGCGCCGACGTCGGGCTTGCCGCCGGCAGGCGCCTGCATCTGCGGGTCGCTCAGGTCCTGGCCCGCGCAGAACGCGCGGCCGGCGCCGGTGACGACCACCGCGCGCACCGCGGCGTCGTCGGCCGCGGCGTTCAGCGCGTCAAGCAGCTGGCCGTGCATCGCGCCGGTGAAGCTGTTCATCGCCGCCGGCCGGTTCAGCGTGATCGTGCGCACCGCACCGGTGGTCGCGCTCAGGATCAGGGTCTCGCTCATCGTTCGTCCTCCGGGTTCGAGCCTCGGCGCGCCCGGCGCCTGCGACCGCCGCCGCCGCCCACCGCCGACGGCGCGCTCAGCGCGCGCGCACCGCGGCCGGCCGATCATAGGGCCCTGCCCCGGCGGCGATCAAAGCGCGAGCGCAGCGCCGCAGCGTGCCCGCCGCCGGCCGCCGCGCCCGCGCGGCAGCAGGGCGTGAGCGGCGTCGATCCGAGCCGCGCCGCGACCCCGGCTTCGGGCACCAGCGCCGTCGATCGCGCCAGCGTACAGTCGACGCGCCGCAGCCGGCGGCGCGACCGGGATCGAACGATGAGACTGCACCCAGTGGCCGCCGTCGCCGCGCTGAGCCTCGCGGCCTGCGCGCCGGACCAGTTCAGCAACTACCGCGCGACCGGCTTCGACGGCTTCCTCGACCAGGCAGCGACGCAGTGCGCGCCGCTGCAGGTCGGGCCGATGGTGATCACGCCCACCTACGATCCGCCGGACTACGCGGCCGCGCAGTACGGCGTGTGGCTCGACCAGACCTCGAACCTGTACTACAAGCGCATCAGCCCGGCGACCTACCTCGACAACATCGCCAACCTGTTCCCGGGCGAGCGCAGCACCAAGGCCGCGCAGTGCCTGGTCGGGATGCTGCCACCGCCCGAGCAGCGCCCGAGCGCGCCGCCGCCGCGCTGACCGCAGCGCCGGCTCAGCGCGCTGCCCCGGCGCCCGCCGCGACCACCGCCGCGACCACCGCCGCGCCGACGCCGGCCGCCGCCAGCAGCGCCCTGAAGGCGCGGTCGAACGCCTGCTGATCGCCGCGCGCCAGCTCGATCAGCGTGGGCTGCCCGGCAGTCGAGCCGCGCCACTGGTCCAGCCGGCTGCGGTCGGTGCTGGCGTCGACCAGCAGCACCACCTGCTGCGGCCGCAACCGCCGCGCCAGCTCGCCCAGCTCGAACGCGCTGCCGGCGCGCGCCGCGCCGAAGCTGCGCAAGTCCATCACCACTGCGTCGGCGCGCTCGATCAGCTGCACCACGGTCGCCTGCCAGCTCGAGTCGCGGCAGCAGAACTCCTCGACCCGCCAGCGGCCGTCGGGGTCCGGCGCCAGGTCCAGGCCCGCGAGCCGCCGCTCGAGGTCGGCCGGCATGGTGACGAAGGTCGAGCCGATCGCGCCGGCGGCAAAGCGCAGGAAGTCGCCCGGGTCGACGGTGCGCGCGACCACGTCCGGCGCGGCGATCATCGTGACCGGGCCGAACCAGCGCCAGCGCGCGACCAGCCGGTCGAACAGCGCTTCGCTGCGCGCGGTGTCGCCGAACACCCGCAGCACCAGCAGCGTTCGCGCCGCCGGCCGCGACCCGCGACCAGCGCGCCGCAGCGCGAGCGCGAGCAGCGGGCCGAACAGCGCCGCCGACGCCGTCGCTGCCGCCAGCACCGGCAGCAACGCGGCCTCGCCCTTCGAGCTGAGCAGCTCGATCGCCTCGAGCGCCACCAGCAGCAGCCACCAGCTGCGCGCGAGCAGCTGCGCGTCAGAGAAGCGCTTGGCCTCGTAGCCGCGCGCCAGCACCCGCAGCCGCCACCAGGCGAGCAGCCCGACCGGCAGCGCGAGCAGCACGAAGCCGGTCTGCAGCCCCGGCCCCGACAGCAGCCACTCGGCGCCGCGGCGGGTGCCACTGAGCCACACCGTCAGCCGCATGCCCAGCAGCGGGGCCAGGCCGAAGACCAGCAGCCCGGCGAGCACGATCGCTGCGACCCCGCGCACGCGGCGCGCGCCGGTGGCCAGCCCGAGCAGCAGCGGCAGCCACAGCGTGAACGCGGCGAACTGCAGGAACACGATGAAGTTAAGCAGCTGGTCCCAGCTCGGCGCCTTGCCGTAGAACGGCCGCTGCAGCAGCGCCACCACGACGCCGAGCGCCGCCAGCGCGAGCAGCGTCGCCAGCGCCACCCGCAGCGTGCGCAGCGGCGGCGCGGCGCCCAGCACCGCCCAGACCGGCACCGCGATGCAGGCCCAGGCGGCAGCCTTCAGGTACAGGTGTGCCGGCGTCAGCGGCAGCCCGCCCAGCTGCAGGTACAGCGCCGACATCGGCAGCGCCGCGACGAAGGCCGCCAGCAGCACTGCCGCCAGCACCCGCCGCTGCGTGCGCCGCAGCCACTGCAGCGCCGCATCCGGGTCGCCGCCGGCCGTGGCCGGCGCCAGCGCGCGCGGCGGCGCCAGCGGCAGCGTGGCACCGGGGCGGGTCTGCATGCCGCGCAGCACCGCGCGCCGGTAGCGCGCGAGCGCCAGCAGCGCGACCAGCGGCGTCAGCAGCAGCACGTTCGCCAGATGCGACAGCAACTCGCCGCCGAGCGTGTTCATCGTCGCGCGCCCCCGGCGGCTACGATAGCCGGATCCACCGGCCGTCAGCGCGCCGGGCCGCTGCCAGGCGCGAATCCCGCGGCGCGCAGCGCGAAGGGGTAGTCCAGTGAGCCTGCAGCGCATCGACTTCGCCGAGCTCCGGCGCGTGCTCGCCTACACGCTGGCGATCGCGCTCGCCTTCGTCGCGCTCGGGCGGCTGCAGCTGGCGCTGTTCCAGGCACCGGCCACGCAGGGCTGGCTCGAGCGACTGGGCCTGCTGCAGGCCGACGCGGACGCGCCGCTGCGCGCGCAGCAGCAGCAGATCGCGGCGGCATCGCGCGCGGCGCTCGCGCGGCTAGCCCCGGGCCACCGGCTGGCTGCGCTGAGCCTGGGCTA
>CAZKCJ010000093.1:9056-9567 GCA_964550885.1 uncultured Rubrivivax sp.
CAACATCCTGCTCTACCTCCAGGCCTTCGCGTACTACGAGCTCGGCTACGCGAGCCAGCTGAGCGGCTCGGTCGCGATGTCGTCGCCGCAGCTGCGCGACGGCGTCGAGCAGCTGGCCGAGCCGCATCGCCAGCGCGCCGCCGCGCTCGCCGCGCAGTGGGGCGTCGCGCCGGCGCCGGCGCTGGCGGCCAGCAGCCTGCGCGAGTTCACCGAGCTCGGCGCGCGCTACGAAGCCGACGAGAACGGGCTGGCTGCGCGCGTCGCGCAGCAGCTGTCGCCGCTGCACCGCGAGCTGTACCTGCTGGGCGTGCACCTGGGCGGCGAGGCGGCGCGGGTGCGAAGCAGCGGCGGGCAGTTCGCGTTGCCGCCGGCGTCGCTGATCCGCCGCCACGCGACGCTGGCCGGCATCGAGCCGCGCTGGTGGCAGCCGCTGGCGGCGGCGCCGGCAGCAGACGAGCCGCCGGCGCAGATCGTGCAGCGCTACGACGCGGCGCTGCGCGCACTGGCCGCC
>CAZKCJ010000094.1:0-589 GCA_964550885.1 uncultured Rubrivivax sp.
TCGAGCGTTTCGCCGCGCACTCGCGCGTGCCGGTGATCAACGGGCTGACCAACGAGTACCACCCGTGCCAGATCCTGGCCGACCTGTACACCTACATCGAGCACCGCGGCTCGATCGCCGGCAAGGTGGTCGCGTGGGTCGGCGACGGCAACAACATGGCCAACACCTGGCTGCAGGCGGCCGAGATCCTCGGCTTCACCGTGCACCTGAGCACGCCGGGCGGCTACGAGGTCGACCCGGCGGTGGCCGGAGTCGCGAGCACCGGCTGCTACCGGGTCTTCGGCGACCCGCTGCAGGCCTGCCGCGACGCCGACCTGGTGACCACCGACGTGTGGACCAGCATGGGCTACGAGGCCGAGAACGAACAGCGCCGCCGCGCCTTCGCCGACTGGTGCGTCGACGCGCGGCTGATGGCCGCGGCCAAGCCGGATGCCCTGTTCATGCACTGCCTGCCGGCGCACCGCGGCGAGGAGGTCGCCGCCGAGGTGATCGACGGCCCGCAGTCGGTCGTCTGGGACGAGGCGGAAAACCGCCTGCACGTGCAGAAGGCGCTGATGGAGTACCTGCTGCTCGGCCGGATCGGCTGAAG
>CAZKCJ010000094.1:599-5750 GCA_964550885.1 uncultured Rubrivivax sp.
CTCGGCGCCGCCAGCGCCGCATCGAGCGCGCGCTCGAAGGTCTGCACCGTGCGCTGCGGGTCCTGCAGCTTGTCCAGCCCGAACAGGCCGATGCGAAAGCTGCGAAAGTCCGGCCCCTCGTCGCAGGCCAGCGGCACCCCAGCGGCGATCTGCAGCCCCTGCGCGGCGAACGCGCGGCCGTTGTGGAAGTCGGCCCGGTCAGTGTGGCTGACGATCACGCACGGCGCCTGGAAGCCGGGCGCGGCCACGCTGCGGATGCCGCGCGCCGCGAGCAGCGCGCGCACCTGGTCGCCGATCGCCTGCTGTGCGTCGCGCGCCGCGGCCAGGCCGAAGGCCGCGGTCTCCTGCACCGCGTCGCGCAGCTGCGCGAGCCCGTCGGTGGGCAGGGTCGCGTGGTATGGGGCCTGGCCCTGCTCGTGCGCCTCCATGATGCCGAGCCACTTCTTCAGGTCTAGCGAGAAGCTGGTGCTGGTGGTCGCGTCGATGCGCGCGCGCGCCTGCTCGCCCAGCATCACCAGCCCCGCGCAGGGCGTCGAGCTCCAGCCCTTCTGCGGCGCGCTGACCAGCAGGTCGACGCCGAGCACACGCATGTCGACCCAGATCGCGCCCGAGGCCACGCAGTCGAGCACGAACAGCCCGCCCGCCGCGTGGGTCGCGTCGGCCAGCGCGCGCAGGTAGTCGTCGGGCAGGATCATCCCGGCCGAGGTCTCGACGTGCGGCGCGAACACCAGCGCCGGGCGGGTGCGGCGGATCGCGTCGACCACCTCGGCGATCGGTGCCGGCGCGAACGCCGCCTGCGCCCCAGGCGCCACCGGCCGCGCCTTGCACACCGTGGTGCTGGCGGTGATCGCGCCGGTGTCGAAGATCTGCGTCCAGCGGTAGCTGAACCAGCCGTTGCGGATCACCAGGGTCTTCTTGCCGGTGGCGAACTGGCGCGCGACCGCTTCCATGCCGAAGGTGCCGCTACCCGGGACGATGGCGACGGCGTGGGCGTGATAGACCGTCTTCAGCGTCGCGGACAGCTCGCGCATGACGCCCTGGAAGGCCTGCGACATGTGGTTGAGCGAGCGGTCGGTGTAGACCACCGAGTATTCGAGCAGGCCGTCGGGGTCGACGTCGGGCAGCAGTCCGGGCATGGCGGTCGGAGCGAAGCGGATTCGGAGCCGCGAGCCTAGCAGCTGCCGTCCGCCGGCGCCGGCGCGGCGCGCACCGCACTGCCGGCTGCAGGGCGACGCCGCAGCCCGTGCATCGTTGCCGCAACGGCGACGCGTGGGCGGCGCTCTGGTCGCCTTCGCCGCGCGGGGCGCGGCGCGGCTGCGCTGCCGAACCCGGCACGGCAGCGGCTGCCGGGCAGCGCCGCCGAAGCCGGCTGGATCCGGCGAGCAGTCAGGCTGCGGCCTGCAGCGATCGCCGCGGCCCGCACCGACACCGTCAACCGGGCCGATGCGGCGTCGCTACCGCTCGTACGTGCGGCGCCGCGCGCAGCGCCGGCCTAACCTTCACCGCCGGTTTCGCCACCGCCGGTTCCGCCACCGCCTCCGGGCGGAGGCGTCGGTGTCCCGGCGGGCGGCGGGGGCGTCTCGGAGTTGACGCCGCCGATCGCGACGCCAGCGTCGATCGCGTTGAGCTTGAGGTTGTAGCCGAGGTTCAGGTCGGCGAACACGTGATTGCTGATGTAGGCCAGCCCGATGGTCGGCCGCAGCGCACCGCTCTGGAAGAGGTAGTCGAGCCCGACCGAGCCGGCGGCGCGGTCGCGCTCGCGCGACGAGAACACCTTGAACCCGATCGCCGGGCCGCTGCCGCCGCTGACCGAGCCGAACACCCAGCTGACCGCGATCCCGACGCCGACGTCAGCCTGCGCAGCGCCGCCCGTCATCCCCGCCGCCACGACCGCCGCCGCGAGCAAGCCCTTGGTGCTGATCATCACGCCCCCCCCAATTGATGGGCTGCGACTGTGCCGTCGAGCCTGCCGCCGGCGTATCGGGACCTATCCGAAGCCCTGTGGCGGGAGCGCATCAGCCGCGGCGTCGGCGCCGCGCGAGCTGCCTCGGCGGGCGCAGGCGCGCGGGGCGAGGTCGATCCCGAGCCGCCGCCGCCGCGGTTGCCGCCCGCTGCCCGCCGCCTGCTGCCGGTTGCCCGCCGTCCGCCGCAGATCCGCAGCCGTTGCAATCCACCACCCCGCACCACGCGCGCCGCCGCCATCCAGCTACCGCCCGCCCGTGGGTCGGGGCCGGCGCGACGCAGAACCCTGCTGCCGGCGGCGCACGACGCGACTCCTAGAATGACCGCTCCCAAGCCACCGGAGCGCCAACGATGGATGTGCGCGTGTCGCCGGCCCGCCTGCGCGTGGCCCGGATTCGCGAGCTGATGCTGCGCGAACAGGTCGACGCGCTGCTCGTGCCCAGCAGCGACCCGCACCTGTCCGAGTACCTGCCCGGACGCTGGCAGACGCGCGCCTGGCTGTCGGGCTTCAGCGGCTCGGTGGGCACGCTGGTGATCGGCGCGCAGCGCGCCGCGCTGTTCGTCGACAGCCGCTACTGGGTGCAGGCCGAGGCCGAGCTCGCCGGCAGCGGCATCGAGCTGGAGCGGATCCACAGCGCCACCGCGCCGGCGCACCTGGACTGGCTGGTCGCGCAGCTGCCGCGCGGCAGCACGGTCGCGGTCGATGCGCAGGTGCTGGCGCTCGCCGCCGCGCAGGCGCTGCGCGCGCGCTGCGCCGCCGCCGGGCTGCGGCTGCGCACCGACCTCGACCTGTTCGACGCGGCCTGGCCGGATCGCCCGGCGCTGCCTGGCGCCGCGGTCTACGCGCACCGCCCGCCGCACGCGACCCGGCCGCGCACCGCCAAGCTCGCCGAGCTGCGCGCGGCGATGGCGCGGCATGGCGCCACGCACCACCTGGTCAGCACCGTCGACGACGTCGCCTGGATCACCAACCTGCGCGGCAGCGACGTCGACTACAACCCGGTCTTCCTCGCGCATCTGCTGGTCGATGCGACCACGGCGACGCTGTTCGTCGCCGACGGCAAGATCGACGCACCGCTGCGCGCGGAGCTAGCCGCCGACGGCATCGCGCTCGCGCCGTACGCGCAGGCCGGCGCGGCGCTGCAGCGCCTCGGCGAGGCCGAGGTGCTGCTGCTCGACCCGAAGCGGGTGACGCTGGGCCTGCGCGAGTGCGCGCGCTGCCGCGTGATCGAGGCGATCAACCCGAGCACGCTCGCCAAGAGCCGCAAGAACGCCGACGAAGCCGCCCAGGTGCGCGCGGCGATGATCGAGGACGGCGCGGCGATGTGCACGTTCTACGCCGAGTTCGAGGCAGCGCTCGCGCGCGGCGAGCGCTGGACCGAGCTGACGATCGACGAGCGCCTGAGCAGCGCGCGCGCGCAGCGCCCCGGCTTCGTCGGCCTGTCGTTCGCGACGATCGCCGCGTGGGCCGCCAACGGCGCGATGCCGCACTACCGCGCCACGCCCGACGCGCACGCGGCGATCGGCAGCGACGGCCTGCTGCTGATCGATTCGGGCGCCCAGTACCTGGGCGGCACCACCGACATCACGCGCGTGTGGCCGATCGGCCGGGTCACGCCGGCGATGCGGCGCGACTACACGCTGGTGCTCAAGGGCACGATCGCGCTCAGCCGCACCCGCTTTCCGCGCGGCACGCTCGCGCCGATGCTGGATGCGATCGCGCGCGCGCCGCTGTGGGCCGAAGGGCTGGACTTCGGCCACGGCACCGGCCACGGCGTCGGCTACTTTCTGAACGTGCACGAAGGCCCGCAGAGCATCAGCCGCACGCTGCCCGACGCGACGATGGCGATGGAGCCGGGGATGATCACCTCGATCGAGCCCGGCGTGTACCGCCCGGGCCAGTGGGGCGTGCGCATCGAGAACCTGGTGCTCAACGTGCCGGCGACGACCGCCGAGGGCAGCAGCTTCGGCGAGTGGCTCGAGTTCGAGACGCTGACCCTGTGTCCGATCGACACCCGCTGCTTGGTCCGCCGGCTGCTGCGCACCGACGAGCGCCGCTGGCTGAACGCGTACCACGCGACCGTGCGCGAGCGGCTCGCGCCGAAGCTCGCCGGCGATGCCCTCGCCTGGCTGGAGCAGCGCTGCGTGCCGATCTGAGTGCGTGCCGCGCGCGCAGCCGCCGCGCAGCCAGCCGCGACCGCTGCAGCCCGGGATGAGCGCCGGCAGCCATCGAGCGCCGCCGCGCGCAGCGCTCGCCGCACCGGCGATCGGCATCGACCTGGGCGGCACCAAGATCGAGGCGCTGCTGCTCGACGCCGCCGGTCGCGAGCGCTGGCGCCAGCGCGTGCCGACGCCGCAGGGCGACTACCGCGCGACGCTGCACGCGGTGCAGGCGCTGGTGCGCGCCGCGCGCGGCGTCGCTGCCGCCGACTGCACGCTGGGCATCGGCACCCCGGGCAGCGTGATGCCCGACGGCCGCGTGAAGAACGCCAACTCGACCTGCCTGAACGGCCGGCCGCTGCGCGCCGACCTGCAGGCGCTGCTCGGCCAGCCGGTGCGCATCGCCAACGACGCCAACTGCCTGGCGCTGTCCGAAGCCACCGACGGCGCCGGCGCCGGCGCCGACGTGGTCTTCGCGGTGATCCTCGGCACCGGCTGCGGCGCCGGCATCGCGGTGCACGGCCGCGTGCTCGGCGGCCCCAACGGCCTGGCCGGCGAGTGGGGCCACAACCCGCTGCCGTGGGCGGTGGCCGGCGAGGATCCGGTGCACGACTGCTACTGCGGCCGGCGCGGCTGCTGCGAGACGCTGCTCAGCGGCCCGGCGCTGGCGCGCGACCATCACGCGGCGACTGGCCAGGCGCTGGACGCGCCGGCGATCGCCGCCGCCGCGGCGCGAGGCGATGCCGCCTGCGCGGCGACGCTCGCGCGCTACGCCGACCGGCTCGCGCGCGCGCTCGCCGCGGTGATCAACCTGCTCGACCCGGACGTGATCGTGCTCGGCGGCGGCGTGGCGAACATCGCCGCGCTGTACGCGCAGCTGCCGCGCGCGTGGCCGCGCTGGGTGTTCAGCGGCGGCGCGCGCGACGCGGTGCGCACCCGGCTCGCTCCCAGCCTGCACGGCGCGGCGTCAGGCGTGCGCGGCGCGGCCTGGCTGGGGCGCGAGCCCCAGCCAGGCTGACGCCGGGGTCA
>CAZKCJ010000094.1:5760-9509 GCA_964550885.1 uncultured Rubrivivax sp.
CGGGGTCAACCGCAGCGTGCGCAGCACCCACGGCACCCACAGCACCCGCAGCACCCGCGGCACCCACAGCACCCGCGGCACCCGCGGCACCCGCGGCACCAGCACCCGCCGCACCGACAGTGCCTGGCAGCGCCGGCACCCCGAGCACCGCGCGCGCAATCCCGATCGCAGCACCAGCCGACGCCCGCTCCTAGAATTTTTCGCTCCGACCTGCGAGTTCACCCCGATGAAGAACTGGCTCCAATCGCTGCGGCTCGCCGTGGCCCTGACGCTGCTGGCCGCGGCCGCCGTCGGCGTGCCGGCGCAGACACGACCCGCCGCGGCCCCCGGCGCGGTGCCGCTGGCCACCGACCCGTGGCCGCGCGACATCAGCATCCCGGCGGCCGCGGTGCTGATCTACCAGCCGCAGATCGACAGCTGGACCGGCGACCGGATCGAGTTCCTCGCGGCGCTGGCGATCAAGCCCACCGGCGCCAAGGCCGAGACCTTCGGCGCGGTGTTCGCGACCGCGCGCACGCAGGTCGACAAGGTCACGCGCATGGTCGTGTTCGAGGACCTGAAGCTCACCAAGGTCGACTTCCCGACTCTGCCCAATCGCGGCGCGGGCTACGCCGGCGCGCTGCAGGCGAGCATCGCCGCGCAGGCGCGCACGATCTCGCTCGACCGGCTCGAGGCGGCGCTCGCCACGGCCGGCGTCAAGCCGCAGGCGGTGCAGGTCGAGAACGACCCGCCGCAGGTCATCGTCAGCCAGGTGCCGGCGATCCTGGTGCCGATCGACGGCGCGCCGGTGTGGAAGCCGGTGCCCGACGACAGCCGCTTTCAGCGCGTGATCAACACCAGCGCGCTGCTGCTGAAGGGCGGCGTCGGCGAGCACCTGTACCTGCACGTCTTCGACGGCTGGATGACCGCGTCGACGATCGACGGGCCGTGGACCCAGGCGTCGTTCACGCCGCTGGGCATCGACGAGGTGGCCAAGGATCTGGCTGCGAAGAGCCATGTCGACCTGCTCGACGGCGGGCCGCAGTCCAAGCCCAAGCCGTCGCTCGCCAACGGCGCGCCGGCGATCTTCATCGGCACGCGCCCGACCGAGCTGCTGGTCTTCCGCGGCCAGCCGAACTTCGTGCCGGTGGCCGGCACGCAGCTGCTGTGGGCGTCGAACACCCACGCCGACGTGTTCGTGGAGACCACGAACAACCGCTACTACGCGCTGTTCGCCGGGCGCTGGTTCAGCGCGCCAGGCCTGAACGGGCCGTGGGCCTTCGTCGCGAGCGACGCGCTGCCGGCCGACTTCGCGCACATCCCGCCGTCGTCGCAGGCGGGCGCGGTGCTGCCCACGGTGGCCGGCACGCCGCAGGCGCAGGAGGCGGTGATCTCCAACTCGATCCCGCAGACCGCGACCGTGCCGCTGAAGAACGGTCCGAGCTTCACGCCGAGCTTCGACGGCGCGCCGCAGTATTCGCCGGTGGCGGGCACGCCGCTGAGCTACGTCGTCAACTCGTCGGTGCCGCTGATCCGCGTCGGCGCGGACGCCTACTACGCGGTCGAGGCCGGCGTGTGGTTCACCGCAGCCGAGATCACCGGGCCGTGGCGGATCGCGACCTCGGTGCCGGCGGTGATCTACACCATCCCGCCGAGCTCGCCGATCTACTACGTGACCTACGTGCACATCTACGGCGGCACGCCGACGGTGGTCTACGAAGGCTACACGCCGGGCTACCTCGGCACGGTGGTGTCGCCGTACGGCACCGTGGTCTACGGCACCGGCTACGTCTACGACCCGTGGATCGGCAACGTCTGGTACGCGGCGCCCTACACCTACGGCGTGTACGCGGCGCCGGTCTACAACCCCTACGTCGGCTACACCTTCGGCTTCGCGGTCGGCATGGCGACCGCGGCCTGGATGGACCCGTGGTGGGGCTGGGGCGGTGCCTGGTATCACCCGGCCTACTGGGGCGGCTACGGCTGCTGCGCGTCGGCCAGCGCCAACGTCTACGGCCACTGGGGCAACGCCGCCTGGTCGGGCACGCGCAGCTGGTACGGCGGCGGCGGCATCGCCGGCAGCACCGCCTACGGCAGCTACAGCAACGCCCGCACCGGCACCACCGGCAGCTACAGCGCCGGCCGCCAGTACAACGCCTGGACCGGCAACGCCACCCGCGGCTACGACCGCACGATCAACGGCGCGGCCGGCGGCTCGGGCAACGTCGCGCGCGCGTCAAACTTCAACACCTACACCGGGCAACGCAGCACCGCGAACGCGGTGTCCGGCACCACCGCGGGCGGCAGCAGCTACGAGCGTGCCGGTGCGACCACCACCGGCCCGATGGGCAACGCGCACGTCGGCGGCGGCTCGAGCACCAACGCGGTGACCGGCAAGACCAACACCTGGGGCACGGCCACCGCCGGCAACCAGCACTACGCCGACGTCAACGGCAACGTCTATCACAACGACGGCAACGGCTGGCAAGAGCAATCCTCGAAGGGCTGGGGGGCGGCGCAGGGCGACACCGGCTGGGCCGACCGCGCGTCGCAGGCGCGCGCAGCCGGCGACCAGCGCTTCGGCAGCGTCGACAACCGCTTCGGCGGCTTCGGCGGCGATCGCTTCGGCGGTGGCGGCTTCGGCGGCGACCGCTTCGGCGGCGACCGCTTCGGCGGTGGCTTCGGCGGTGGCTTCGGCGGCGATCGCTTCGGCGGTGGCGGCTTCGGCGGGCGCTTCGGCGGCGGCGGCTTCCGCGGCGGCGGCTTCAGGCGCTGACGGCCGCGGGCCGCCCCGCTCGTCCGGTCGCCCGGCCGGGCGGGCGCGCGCCGGCGTGCAACCGGTCACACCCTGTTGCCGGTGAGCCCCGCGGTCGCGGGGTTGTGGCCGCGCGCGTCGGCACCGAACAATGCACGCCATCGCGACTCGACCCACTGGACCACCATGCGCAAGCACCTGACCTTCGCCCTGCTCGCCGCCGCCGCCGGCACCGCGTTCGCCGCCGGCTCGGCGCCGCCAAGCATCACGCTGAGCGGCACCGTGCGCGACTTCATCCCCGGCCTGCTCGTGCCGGGCAGCTCGAACCCGGACTTCGAATCGGGGATCGGCGGCGTGGTCTACGGGCTCGTCGACGACACGCTGGTCGGCAGCGCGCCCACCCCCAGCGGCGCCTACGGCGCGCCCGGCTACATCAGCTCGGCGGCGTCCTTCGCCGAGTGGTTCGGCGCCGCTGCGCCGAGCAAGCCCTACGCGATCACGCTCGACGAGACCGCGCCCGGCTCGGGCATCTACCGCTACGCCAGCAGCAGCTTCTTCCCGATCGACGGCGAGCTGCTCGGCAACCAGGGTCGCGTGCACAACTACCACTTCACCTACCAGATCGCCGCGACCTTCGGCTACCAGCCCGGCAGCGGCCAGACCTTCACCTTCACCGGCGACGACGACGTCTGGGTATTCTTCGACAAGCAGCTCGGCATCGACCTGGGCGGCGTGCACGGCGCCACCAGCCAGACGGTGAACCTGGACACGCTGTTCGGCCCGGGCAAGGCTGAAGGCAACTACGCGCTCGACTTCTTCTTCGCCGAGCGCCACACCTCCGCGTCGAACCTGCAGATCGAAACGTCGCTGCTGCTGGCGCCGGTGCCCGAGCCGTCGAGCTACGCGCTGATGGCCGCGGGCCTGGCCTGCATCGGCGTGCTCGCGCGCCGCCGCCGCGCTGCCGCCTGATACTAAGTTGCGTTCAATGATATAGAAGTGATCCATTCGAACCCGG